>DZBC01000006.1 GCA_022729835.1 Sulfuricurvum sp.
TAGGGCAAAATCCTTTGGATTATATTCGAGAGCCTTTCGGTACGCACGAATCTGATCTTGGTTTTGTCTCACTTCATACGATTCTGCGAGCAAAACGTAGAGCCCACTTTTGACTTCGGAAGATTCGAGTGATTCGATGGCGGCGACGGCGGCATTGGGGTCGCGTCGCTCCATAGCGACCATTGCATAACACTCCAGATACGGAGCGCATTCATAAGGTTCCAAGACGCCGATGCGGCTGTAAAGTTCGAGTGCTTCAGTGCAGCGTTTGTCCCGAGCTAAGAGTAAAGCCGAAACACTGAGGCCGTAGCGGTCATTTGGAACTTGTTGTAACAGATGTTCGGTCGCGGTTTTTGCCTCTGTAAATTGCTCTAGACGCAACAGAATTTCAATGCTTTTGCGTTTAACGGCCAGATCGTTTGGATAGGACTCTTCGAGAAAACGGCTTACATGTAAGGCTTGATCGTACGCTTTGATTCGCAGTTTTTCATCGATCTTTGCCAAGACCGATAGTTTGTAAGGATCGGGTATACGCTCTTTTTGTTGCAGCTTGTCATACCAAAAAATTGCTGTGGGATAGTCGAATCTCTCCAGTGCTGCATAAAAAGCGACGCTGACCGCCTTTTGGCTTTGGGTTGCCGAATAGAGTGATTGGGCGAGCGCAGATGCTGTGACATAGCGCTTTTGACGATAAGCGGCGTACATTTGTCCCTCGATGCAGTCGTTACCGCTTTGGACGGTGCAGGCACGGTTGAAGGCAGCCCATGAGCGCTCGGGGTTCTCTTCGAGAAGGCTCCAGCCTGTATCCATCAGTTGCGCATGGACAATGGTGCGCTCCATGGTGCGCGCTCGATCGGAGTGCGGCAACAGGGGCGAGAGCAGATTTCTGGCTTGATCATAGGCTTTGAGACCTAACTGTGCGCCCGCTTTGGCAAGAGCGACATCTTCAAAGAAACGGCGCGCTTTTGCTTCGCGCTGCAGATATGGGATGATCATTGATAAAGCAGCGGCGCTTTGGCCCTCCTTCTCCAGTGCCAGCGCCCTGCGGTAGTCGATCTCGAAACGGTAGCTTTGCGCTTGTGTGGAGTCGGAGGCGTCGAGCAGGGCGGTGGCGAGTTCATAGTCTCCTTGATCGGCAGCGGATTGCGCTTGAGCTAAAAGACCTTCAGCTTTGAGCGCTCCTAGCTTGGGGTAGGCAGGGGTGAAGCGTTCAAGTAAGGCATTCGCCTCATCATGTTTGGAGCGTTTGAGTAGTGCGTAAAATTGCGTCACGATCAGATCGTAATAGAGTTTTTTGGAAGCTTTATCCGAAGCGGTATAGGGTTCAAGATAAGCTCTTGCTTCAGCGTAGCGGTGACGTTTGAGTGCGACCAGCGCCAATGCGTAGGCACTTTCAAGCTTTGGGGCGCGGTCATGATGACGTTTGAAGATGGTTTCGGCCAATGCGTAATCACCGCGTTCATAGGCTCCGTAGCCAGTATAGAAAGGAAACGCGTCCCTGGGTTCAAAGGTGGCTGAAGGTGCACGCAGGTCGATCATGGAGTAGGCGATCTGGTGGCGCTCGAGTAGCTTGATGGTCTCTCGAACGGCTTCGGTGCTGTTGGAATCATTGCAGCGTAGCGCGACCTTCTGCGTTTCTTCGTACATGTAACACGATAAGCCAATGACTTCATAAGCTTTCTGGTGATGAATAACGATATCTTTGTACTCAGGAGTGGTCTGTATCAACTCGAAGGTGACCGCAACGTCCTCTTCGGCTCTGAGCAGATTAAAAGAGAGTAAAAAGATAAAGAGAAAAGGCATAGTAATCTTCATGCGTTTTATTCATCCTTTCAGAAAGTTCCGCTTCGAAGCGGGTCGCGTCCATACCGAAAAATCGACACAGAGCCGCATAAACAGCGAGATGAGCACCCGAAAAGTCATAGAGCGAAACTTCTCCTTTGTCCAGCTCCACTTTGCCCAGCGTCGTATGGCGCATCATCTCCAAATATTGACGATAGGGCTGCAATAGTGTGCGTTTGCGCTGATCGTCAAGGTCGCTGCGTAGAATCATCAATGGCACTCGAATGGCGTCATAGCCAAAGTACGGCCCTTGCGGATCAAGAGTGAACTGCTTTTTTTGACGATCAAAAAGCACCCAATCGGGATGCAGTTGAAGCGCTGAAAAAACACTCGATTCAAGCATCTTCTGGGCGCTTACATGTAACGCATTCCAGATTGGGTCGGCATCGTTTTTTGAGAGATACGCAAAGATTTCAAGCAGCAGATACGAGGGGTTGAGCCGTAGGGTTTGCGCCGTTTCAAAGCCTTCGACACCCGGCAGCAAGACAGATATGGCATCTGCCTTGCGCAGTAGATGCTGTTTGATTGCAGTAAGCAGTACGTGGGCCTCTTGGCGATACTCCTGATGGTCGCTACGCTGCGACATCAGCATTAAGGCATAAGCAATCCACAAGTCTCCATCGGTGGCATTGTTGAGTGAGAGCATTCCCCAGCTTCCGTCTGGGTGCTGTCCCCATTTCCACCCGATTATTCCTTGTTGATTCTTGTGCATATTGGCACGATACCAGCCGAAAATGCGCTCAAAAGATTCGGAATCGTCAAAGCGATAGGCAAAATAGAGTGCGTATCCGATCCCTTCTGTGTGGGTGATAGCGCCGTTTTGATGGTCAATGACCCGTCCGTCGGATTGAATAAAGCGGCTTTTGTAGGTTTGCCACACTTCATCTTGCTTTGAAGAAGGTTTGGCGCAAGCGCCAAGAAAAAAGATCATGAGCAAGACAAAGCAGCGCAATTTAGGCCACATGCTTATGGTGTCGTTTTTTGAAGCCCAGCAGCAGTTTGCGGAGCAGCCAAGTCATGAGGATGAGTATCACAAAGAGCGCGATCATGTAGCGCACCGGATTGGCACTAACGATCAAGCTGATCCGGTCAAACCAGTTCATTGAGGTGATGATGTACTTCTGCTTGATATCAAACGCCACTCCATCACGGTCTTGGGGATCGAAGAGTAGGGTGTCTCCTTGAATCAGGTGGCGGTTGGAGTAGTCAAAGAGCGTGGAGATGCCAAGATTGAGCGCATGGGAATCTTCTGCGGCAAACATCAAATAGGTCTTGTCGCTCTGTTTGGGCGAGCGATAAACTTGCATCAGCAGGGCTGAATCAAGTTGGTTGGTTTCGTGCATGTGTTGATAAAAGCGGTGCTTTATCGTACGGTCTTCATCAAGAATCATCTTGTGTTCGATGAAGCGGTTGATGAAGGGGTAGGGCTTGTGCATCGCAGTACCCTCGAAATTGATGGGTCCGCTTGCGCTCAATGACTGTAGCGGGGTGTCATGGATCGATCCAAATGCGACGAGATGGCGGTCATCGTCGATACGTTCTGTTTTGGAGGTAATGGCAGCATAAAAAGGAAATGAACCCATCTCCTGCGATAGGAAAAATATAAAATTCATACTCGCAGCGATGGTGTGCGGATGGGTGTTGGCAAGGAAAAACTGCGTCTCTTGCATATCCGGATAGATGGAGTAGGGATAGGTAGCGGTCGAGACCAGTTGCAAATAGGGCATTTCGATCCAGCGCTTGGATTTGGGAAGAATAAAGTAGGAGTCATCAAGTATCATCGCCACGAGATTTTCGGTGTTGTAAATGGCGCAGTGTCCCTCTTTTTGTGGAACCAGTGAGAAATCAAAATGGAGCTTGTTGTAGCCTTTGCTCACCAGATAGGCGGGCAGATAGTCGTTGTCGATCCAGCTAAAGAGCTCTCCGGCGGAGAGACTCACATCGCCCGATTCGCTCGCCTTCATAATGTCGATCTGTTTGGCAAAGCGGTTGTTGAGATAGATGTTGACAACAGAGTCTTTATTGACGGTGTTGGGAAAGACGTAACGCAGGTGGGTTTTGATACGGTCTTTGTCGTCGAAGTAGTGGTCTGGGTAGACTTTGAAATTGAGCGAGACTTTGGGGGGGTACCACCCTTTGAGTACTGTGGTTTCGTAGCCCAGTTCTTTGAAATAGATCTTTTCGTCGATCGGAATATGGGATTTGGCGCTATAAGCTTGGGCCGGCTCTGGAATCTCTACGCTGGTGATATCTAGACCTTGTCTGCGGTAAAGTGAGAGGTCTTGCTTGAAGAGTGCATGGAGTGCATGGACGATCCGCTCTTCGTCTTTGGGGGCGATCACGACAATTGCCTTGTCGGGAGCGTATGGGTTTTTGATGACGTTGATGTCGTGCGCAATTTTTTCGTCGATGAAGAGCGATTCACCGATTCCACGATCTCGATACAGGCTGGAAAGCCGATAGAGTGAGGCCGCCGATTCATCTGTGTAGGCATAGCCAAAGAGATAGAACTGATCCATCATACCCAATAAGGAGCTATCCCCTCCGATCAGCGCTTCGGCAGAGAGGCTGGCGTACTCAGAGGGAGCGGATCGGTGGCCCATAGCAAGGGGGCTACCATCAAGATATATGCGGTTGAGATGGGGTTGGTGGTGATGCAGGGTGATCATCACATGGTGCCATCCGGGAGTGAGCTTTTTTTCAGCGAGTGAGAGCGCTTCTTGGGCGCTACTGATGAGCAGGCGGTTGTGCTCTAGGCCAATGCGATAGCCTGATGCAAACGAGAATAGCGTTCCGCTTTGATCACTATCAACATTGAGCCAAAACGCGACAGTAGCGCTGTTGCTGAGATTAAACGGTAGGGATTTAAGCGCGATGGAGCCGCCTTGGAGTACCAGACTTTCTCCGCTATACGCGCCTTTGTCTGTGTAGGCGAGCCCGTGATCGCTGGGTTCAATGCGGATGTTGGTGTCATTTAAGAGCCATGGCGTTGTGGTGCGGTCGTTGAAAAAAAGCGAAAACAGCGGATCTCCAGAGAGCAAGGCTCCTGGTGCAAATTCATGTATTTTTTGCTTGATTTGGTCACGTTTGCCAATAATAACGTTGTGTGTATCACGGCGCAAAGCGGTTGAAGCGGTGATGGGCAAAATTCGGTATTTGAGTTGGTTGGCGGTAGCTGCGGTAAAGAGCAGATAGCGGCGGAGCTCTTCATCATCGCTTTGATCGGAGAGAACATAGTTGATCGGGGAGACTTCGTACTGCTTGTCGTCAAGCAGATGGGTGACGATAGAGCGCACCTCTTCGGGTATCGATTTGATTCTGACATGAAATTCGATGTAGCTCTGCTCCAGATGCACATCGCTCCAGAGTTCAGAACTTGAACCGTCTTCACATTCATGGGTGTAATGCTGGATAAACTCTAAGGTGAGGGTGTTGTGTGTGTCGAAGAGTTCGGGAAGAATGTCAAATTTCACGCCGGTTTTTGTGTTGTCGAAGATCCGAAACTGAGCTACAAGGGCATCGTTGAAGAGCACTAGTCCGGCAGAGTGGTCTTTCATAAGGAGAATGGAAGAGTCATATTTTAGATAGCCTTTGGCACCTAAAATTTCCCAGTTTCCAGGCGTCGGAAATTTGATTGAGTGCATGCCGTCTGTACCTCGGATTCTTTGGACTTCGAGGGACTGATCGACATAGTTGAGCGCTACACGCACCAGCAAGGTGCCATCTTCAAGTGTTTGCGTAGAGATCGGATCTTTCTTGATTGCTGGGGAGGCCAAGAGTAGTGTAGCGCTTAGGATCAGCCACAAGAACTTCAACATAATAACTCCTTCATTTTGAGTAGGATAATCGATTTTTGAAATAGAGAAACGTGACATAAAACGCCTCTTTCAAGAGGGCATTTTTGACACTTTGGCGTACGATGTATGCAAAGCTCTGGAATGGATTCATCACTTTGTGTTTGTCGTCGAACTCACGCCAAACGGTGTCATTGGCGTAGATGATCTGAATGATTTTTTGGCGTACATGTAACTGTTCGTCAAGATTTTTGAGCACAAAGACAAGATTTTTCCCCCAACCAAAAGCACGTAAAAAATCGACCGGAGCCCGAAAAGCTTTACCGTCGATATCGCCCAATTCGATCTCGATCTCTTTTGCAGCAGACAATTTGGCTTCGACTTGGCTATCGGGAGTGATGGGGCAGACATTGAGACCACCCTCGCCGATATCAGTGATACTGGCCTCTATCGCTTCTTTGTCGGCATAAATGGTACATTGACGGTTTAAGGGAACGCGGATATATTTTCTGGTCTCACCTTTTTCGCTGGTGACGGCGATGGCGGCGATCAGCAGCAAGAAGTTGAGCAGATTCCACATCGACGTCATAAAGACCACGGCTTGCTCTTCAGGATAAGCCATCCATCGGTAAAAGGCGGCAACAAAACCGAGTGTGACGAGGATCAGCAGCAATACAAAAGGAACCGCCAAAAGGCTGACGTGTGTTTTGGTCAGGTCTTCTCCCTTTGGCGTCACTTTGAAGGTTGGATTTCTGGGGCTCAAAATGGTTTGTACAATGGCGGGAAGGGTAAAAAAAGAGAGGACGGTTTCATAGAGTTCTGAGAAGAATGGGTTGCGTACCTTGGCGTAGAGAAAATAGGACATCATAACTGCCATCATCATGTGCGGCACCACGTAGGCGAGCATCTCCGTTTCATTGGCGTTGTAGATGCGTAGGCCGAAGAAGAGAAACATGAGCGGAGCGAGATAGAAGACCACGCGAGAGTAAGCGAAAAACCAGAAGAAGCTGGCACTAAGGTAACTGAGTTTTTGATGCCATTTGAGCTGTAGGGAGAGAAAGGGGTTTTTGAGTAGAAAGATCTGTACCATCCCTTGCGTCCAACGGATACGCTGAATGATGAGCGAACCGAAGCTCTCAGCTTGAAGCCCCCGTACCATCGGCTCGCTGATGTAGGCGCTTTTGTATCCGCGGTCATGAAGCTTGATCGCTGTTTCAGCATCTTCGGTGATCGTTTCCCCCGCGATGCCACCGAGTTCATCAATGTATTTTCGGCGTAAAACCGCCGCAGAGCCACAGAAAAATGAGCTTTCCCAAAAATCGTGTCCTTGTTGAATGAAGCGGTAAAACATATCATTTTCGCTGATGGATGTACCAAACATTCTCAGATTACGTTCGATGGGGTCTGGATTGTAAAAGGCGTGCGGTGTTTGTACCAGAAACATCTTTTCATCTTTTAAAAACCAGCCTACGGTTTTTTGTAAAAAATGTTTGGCCGGAACGTGATCACAGTCGAGAATCAAAATAAGATCACCGCTCACTGAAGAGAGCGCAGAGTTGAGATTGCCGGCTTTGGCGTGTTCGTTTTTGGCGCGGGTGAGATAGATCGCGCCGCTACGTCTGCAAAAATCCTGCAAGTAGGCACGCCGCTGCAGTGCTTCACGCGCAGCGTCAGGGTTGTCTGCGTTGCATTTTTGATCGGTACCGCCGTCGTCGCAGACGAAGATATTGAGCTTGTGGTGTGGATAATCCATCCCAAGCGCCGCGAGCGTGGTGTTTTCGATAATGTTGTAAGGCTCGTTGTAGGTTGGAATCAAGACATCGACTACGGGCAGTTCATCTTCGGTGTATTCGCTCAGATCAATACTCTGGCGCTTAAGAAGATGCAAAGAAGTAAAAATTCCCAGTAGATAGATGACGACAGCGACGCCTTCGGCTAGATAGAGCATCACGGCACCGATAGAGTCGAAGAAACCTTCATAAGTTAATGATTCGAAGGTGCGCCAGTACATGTAACGCATCACGACAACCACTGCTAACATTTTGATTAATAGAGTCATGAAGTCGGGAAGGCGTTTAAATTGGAGTGCAATCAGCAGCATAAGGGACGCGCCGTAGCCGATGACGAATTGGGTTTCGATACGGTAGTGGGCACTGATGAGTACATAAAAGGCGAATGCTACAAGAAAGACCCCGATCCAAAGTACGATAGGGTTGTCGGTCAACACATCGAGATCGAGGCGATAGGTCATTTGCTCTGGCTTGGGTAGTAGTACTCAACAGCAGGATACTCGATTTTTACGGGTGCCGAAGAGGTGCTTGCGCTGCTGTGTTGACCGATCACTTCTGACCAGAAGGCATCATCGTTGGGTGGCTTGAGCGCTGAAGATAGGGCTGGGCGCGATGAAGCGACAGTCGGCTTGATGTCGGAAGGCTCTGTGATTTGGGGCGTCTCTTCTTGCTCGACGTAGAGCGGAGCAAAACATTTTTGACAGTCCTCCCACAAAGTGCGCTCGTCACGTTTGGGTTGCGGTGCGGGTGCTTTGGGATGAGCAACAGTCGCTGGAGGATAGTGTGTGGGTGAAGCCTCTGGTGTTGGAGTAGATGCGCCGATGGGATGGATGATATGTGCAGGATCGACATCGCATTTGCGCACGAATGCATCGCGATGGGTTTGATGCAGACGCTCAAGGGTGAGTAGTGCATCACGATAACTTGGGAATTGCCCGACCCTTAACGTTAAATGATTTCCCCGTTTTTCGATTCGAGCAGATTCATAAGTTTCAAGAATTGCTCTTGTTTTGTTATCTATCGAGCGCGCATCAAACTGATCATACGTTTGTACTTGAATACAATATTGCGCTTGTAGTGTGCTACACAATGTCAAAGTAAAGCCTACTTGTACCAGAAACGAAGGAGCGCTCTTCCAAGCAATATTCAAGGGGAAACCTTCAAATTTAGATTAAGAATTTTAGAAAATAAAAAAAAATATCTTCGATTGTTTTCAATCGTTTTGATTGATTTTAAATGTGCTATCATAGCAGAATCATAATAATAAAGGCAATCTTAATGTTGATCAAAATAAAAGCATTTGTAATAGTTGTGCTGACATTAGGAGCCTTCTCGCCGCTCTTTGCTGAGTATTGTATCGGGATTGTATCTGTTCGTGAAGATCGTATTGGGTTTGAGAAAGAGCGGCTGGAGACCTTGCTCTCAGAGCTAACCCTTCCAGCGACACTTCTTCAAGATGGCCGATTGATCATCACTACCGGGCGCTTTGCGACGCAGTCTCATGCCCAGCGCCTGCTTCCCCTCACCCAAACGCGTTATCCAGAGGCTTTTGTGCTTACATGTAACGAGGCGAAACCTTATGACCCTATTCAAGGGTTAGAGGTGCGCATGAGTGACACAAGAAGCGTCAGCGTGAAGGTTCAGCCAAGCTCTTTTTATGCGATCGAGATGATGAGTCTCTCTTTGCAAGAAGCCAAGGCTCGTGAAGCCGAGATTGAGGGAAAAATGGCGAATATCCCCTATGCGCACAAACAGGTACGTCAGGAACGTTTTTATCTCTTGGGCGGCCGCTTTGAAACGTATGAAGATGCACAAATTGTCTTAACCTTGATGCTGCGTCGCTATCCAGAGGCCAAAATTGTCTCCGTTGAGGCGCATGCATTGCAAGAAAAGCCCACTACCATGCCATTAACAGCGCCAAAGGCTGAGTTGCCTGAGTATCAGCCGTGGTCCGGTGCGCAGGAGGTGCGGCGCTTGGAGATGCCAGAGTGTAGCGGTTTGCTTCCGCTTCCGCTCAAGAGCGAAGTGATGGATGGAGAGCAGCTCTTTGAAGGTGCGTCATCGCTTCGGCAGATTGATAATGAGAGCCGCCAAGAGCCTTTTTACGGTTTTTATCTTCGTTCGAATACGGCGTGGGATACCCTAAATAACGATGCTGCTTACGATATCAGGCTGGAGTGGGAGCTTTTTGATCAGGGGTATTACCACGCCAGAAAACTGCAGCAAAAGGAGCGACTCGATGAGCAAATTGCCATCTATCGCATGTGGGAGCAGCTTCGCAAACTTTCGATAGAGCAGGCTCTTGGCAAAATCGATGCCTATCGAAATGCCATCGACTCCTATGAGATCATAGAGCGTCTGAAAGTGCAGGAGTATTACCTTCAGCAGATGCAGGCGCGTTACGAAGCGCGTCTGGTAACGCAGTTTGAGTATGACATGCTCCGATTTGAGATTGATAAAGAGAAGGAGATGTTACGACATTTCCGCAATCTCAAGTTGATGAAGATGCCAGGCGCACTTTGGCAACTGGTGAATCAAATCGAATATGTACGTTTGCGTGATGCAGAGCGTATCTTAAAGCAGCGCTCAAGCCATGCGATGGAGCAGGAACATGCGCGCTTTATTGCTGAGCGAAGCGTGATGACGTCGGATTGGAGTGATAAATTGCAATTGAGCCTGTACGCGGGGCAACGTAAAATGTATCTGTCGCAACATCAGAGCATCGTTGGGGTCGAGGCGAAGATCCCTTTGACCTTTGGTGATGAGAGCCCGCAGCAAGAGCGTGTGTACTATGCGCTTATGGCCCGCCAGGCCAAAATGGAGGCGCAGTCGCGTGACGAAGCACTCTCTGAGATGATGTCGCGTTTCATCTACACCCAGCAGCGTTTGATGACGCTTAAAAACGAGATCCGACGACTTGGCGAACATGCTGCGGTGATGCAGCGGGTGAGTGACCTTGGTTATGGAGCGCTGCTTGAAGTAGGCAGTGATGAGCTGTACCGCATCCATTTGGGCTTGCATACCAAACATACCGCCATGCAACAAGAGCGTTTGGCGCTCTATAGCTTGCTGGTGGAGATTCTATTTGCTTCGCAATCCTCTTCGATTAGCGATCTGCTTGAATATGCTCTACCCGATTACGCGGACCATCGGGAGGAGCATAGGTCGCGTCCAGCGGCGTATAGGTGATGGCGTCCCATCCTGATGCATCGTAGCGTCGATGGCGAATGTTGCTGACGAGATTGTCGTGGGTGTATCCCCCGTGAAAATTGATATCGACATTATCAAGATTTAGATCCTCAAAGCGGTTGCCCGCACTGCTCCACTGAAGGGTGATGTGGCGGATGTTTTTGATTGTACTGTGGCGTAAAACTGAATCGAAGGTGCGTGCAAA
Organism: Sulfuricurvum sp.; assembly: GCA_022729835.1. GTDB lineage: Bacteria > Campylobacterota > Campylobacteria > Campylobacterales > Sulfurimonadaceae > JAFGUB01. Next base: position 10,821 of record DZBC01000006.1, read on the forward strand.
GCGAACATAGCCGTTGCCGCCTTTACCTTTGTTCCATGCCCCGTTGATATAGAGCTCTTGTAGTACCGAATCTGCAACAAATTCGAGTGCAATGGGGTGACGTCCGGCGTTGAGGACTTTGAGGCGCTCTAAGGTGGCATCGGCGGCAATTTCGAGGCGTATTAGATCGACGGCGTGGTGTGGATAACTGTTTTCATATCGAAAAGTTTCAGTTTGAATATCTCCATTTTCGATGGGTTGGGTGATCGTAAAATCGCTCAGATGCAGCCCTGTGACCGGATAACAAGCCAGAAGTTCAGTTGTTGGTGAGGGAAAATCAAGCTTCAATCGGCGATCCAGTCTGAGTAGTCGCACCGATGCATCAGAGTGAGTGGATCGTAGTAGTTGTTGTCTGAGATAGGGATAAGGTTTATTCCAGCGCTGACTTTGGATGGAGTTTAGAAAGTGGTCGTCATTGGGCGTGCGCAATAAAATCCACTCTGATGGTGCGTCGCTGTCTGTTTCGACCAAGCTCTCATCACGGCGGGCATCCCGACGCAAGGTACCGAGTTTCTTTCCAAAATGACCTTTGACGTAAATAGCCGCTACTGCTTCGCTGCTTAGATGCGCACGCAGTAAAGTTTGCTCACTGCCCGCTCCAAACAGATGGACATGACTCTTTTCGATCATGACCGCTTCATATAGATCAAGCGTACCTTTGGGCAGAACGATCTCGCAACGTGTAAGACCGTCACACTGCCGTATCAGTGCGTTGAGCGCTTTGGCGTCATCATGTCCGTCGTTGGCAAGTACTCCATGATTGACGGCTTCAAAGCGCTGCATCTGGGAAGGTTGGTGTTTGAGTACGTCGGCATCGGGCAGGGCAAAGGCATCGTGTGAGAGCGCCATGACAAATAGAAAAAGCAGATAGCTCGTTCCCATCATAATATCGGGCATACGGTTGAATAGTGGGTGGGCGAGTTTTGCCACGGAATCATCATTAACCTGAGTTTGTCCCCCTTTGGACCATTTTTGATCGGAGAGGTGGAAAAAAGCTTTGATTTTGACCAATGAGCCAAGCCATTGACCATAGATCATGAGCGGCAGTGATCTCCAGGAGACGATGTGCCCGTTGTAGGCGATAGCGGCAATTTGAATCGAGCGCACTACGAGTACCCATGCGATATAAAAAAGGAAATAGTAGATTGATTTGACCATTCCCAAAATCAGTGCACCGGTGATGCCGACGAGTGAAGTCCACATCGAAATGCGCTGATCAAAGATGGCCCACCAGATAAAGAGTCCAGTTTTGCGCGGTCCAAGCGCGAGTGCCCGATTGTTGTTGCGTAGGGTATTGCCGTACCAGCGGTAGGGAAGTGATCGGCTGAGTTCCAAAAAGTCAGCGTCACGACTTTCGAGTGAGTAGCAGAGCGTATCGGGTAGGTAGCGCATGTGCCAGCCCTCTTTGAGTAGGTTGTACCATGTCGTTTTGTCATCACCCATCAGGAAGCGGAATTTGCCGTGCATCACGGTGGTGATAATATCATTTTCAAGTCTGCGGATAAATTCGTCTTCAATCACCAGTGTTGTACGATAAGCCGAAAGGCGACCGGTGAGGGTCAGGACTTTTTTGGAGAGGGAGTGTGACTGAAATAGCATGTGGCGCTGTCCGAACTTCAGGTTAAACCAATCTTTGTACCAATTTGAATTGGTTTTAATAAATGCGGCTTCATTAGTGGTGACTGCACCGAGCTTTGGGTCAATGGCGAAGTGGGGTAGCAGTTTCTGAAAAAAACCCTTTTCAAGGTAACTGTCGCCATCCATAAAAAAAGTAACACTATGAGCATCCATATCATGACGCAGATAACGCCTAGAGATGGCGCGAAGAGCGTGGCCCATCGCAATACGCTTGCCCTCTTTTTGTGCCTGTAGTACAAGTTCTACGCGATCACGAACACCGTGTGCGTTGTATAGCTGCATGATCAATTGATCCTCTTTGGCACTGCCGGAAGTGGCGACAATAATGGTGGCATGCGAAGGAATGGTCTGCAATTCATTGAAAATAGATTTAAAGGTTTCGAGGGTAACCCAAGACTCTTCTTTGTATGAGGGGATAACGAAATAAAGATGCTCCGGATAACGTTCGCTATCGTTTAGAGCACTCATTTTACGCAATAAGGCAGGGTAAGCCAGCGTCGCATAAATGGTAGCGCGTGTGATGTTAAGCAGGAGCCAACCGTAACGCCATAGGGCAAACGTACCGATGATAATGACTGTTTCGTTTTTGACATAATAGACATAAGGCCAGATGATATAGAGTAGACCAAAAGCGAGGGAGAGATACAATAAGGTCGGCTCGATAGCACTTCTGAGTCCATCTCGTCGTCCATAGCGCAGGCGCATGATTATCCAAACATCGGTCGGCTGAACCAAACTTTGACACGTTCATTGAGCTCCACGTTCTTAAGGGGGGCGGCAAAGCGAAGTTTGACCGTGATCTCCTTGAGGCTTACTTCATCAGAGAGCATGGAGGTGGTGTTGATCGCAAGATTGCCGATGGCCTCGACATGGGCATCAAAGGTTTGATTTAGGCTGGGGACGTAGATGCGCGCGAGCATACCGTTTGGGATATCGACAGCTTCCTCTTTGAGCAGTTTGCAGACGACGAAAGGTTCGCTTTGGGTTTGAAGTACCATTACCTCATCGCTGGAGCCGACATAATTTCCAATGTCAGATTTTATTGCGTAGATTTTCCCTCTTACCGGAGCGAAGATACGTCGATATTGTAACTCGTTGATCAATTCGGCACGGCGGAGTTCGAGTTCGGTTTTTAGGGCAAGAATCGCTTTGTGATCATTGTTTTGGGTTGGCCTTGTGCGCTCTTGCTCGAGACGAATGTCCGCTTTTAAAAGGGCATCTTGGGCACGTTCGAGCTCTGTTTGGGTTAGCAATCGCTCGTCATAGAGTTGTCTAATCTGCGTCAAGCGATGTGCGAGTATATTCCGCTCGTTTTGGAGCATGGCATTGAGCGCGCCATGGGTTTGAGGTGCGGTTGAGGCGGGCTGGTTTAATAAAAGCAGCTTTTGATCAATGATTTCGATTTTATCGACGGTCATGCGCTCATCTAGTTCAAACAACAAGGTGCCCTCGGAGACGTTATCACCGATCTTTACATGTAAGTCACTGATTTTGCCTGATATTGCAGGCGATATTTTAATGTAATTACCCGAGATAACACCGATAGAGCGGTACACATATTGGGTATTGTAATAAATACTAGCGAAGATGAGCCCCAAAAAAAGTACGCCGACAATCGTGTAGAGACGTACTCGTTTTTGAAACGCACGTTCAAGGATGCCGGTTTCTGCATCACTGAGCATCACAGACTCTTTGACCGGCGTTTGAACTATCGGTTCGTTATAGATGCCCAAAATGCCATCGGTATTTTGAAGTCTACCCTCTATGGAGAGCTCAAGATATTCACGCAAAACCTTACGGTTTGAGTCACTCAAATGGACAAACTCAAAGCCTGATATCTCATTTCGGCTGTTTTTGAATTGTAGTTTGACAGGGATTTCGAGACGGGCTTCTGTGAATTGAAGCAGTAGAGAGGCTTCAATCTGTGTATCGTGTTCATACGCGGTCTCTACCCCCTTGATACCCACTCCAGTCATAGACCAGTCGTTGGTGGTGTAGAGCTTTCCGTCTAAACGGATGTAGAGCGGTATATTGACGCGATGCGACCGTCGCATTTGATTGGTTTCGTGGGCGATACCAGGCAACGGGTCTCCTTTGGATTAGGATGCCCGATAAAGGGGCATGACATTGTAGCACGGGCTTTAGCGATCAAAGAGCAGAATATACCGCCTCCCGTGAGGGAAGTCGGAGTTTTTTAGGGTTCGTAGACGGAAACGGCTTTGCGATCAACAAAGCCAAAGTGGTGTTCTAAATCCGTATTGTGGAGCAAAACGGGAACGACGAGCAAAGAGGCAATCACGGCTGCAATGGTCCCGAAGATAAGCGCAACACCGAGTCCGCCGAAGACCGCGTCGCTTGCCAAAAGCGAAGAGGCCAAAATAATTGCAGTCGCCGTCAATAAGATTGGCTTGGCCCGCGTCGCCGCCGCGTAGGCGATAGCATCAGTTTTATGCATCGCTTTTTCGTGCATCAATGACTTGGTAAAATCGATGAGCAGCAGCGAATTGCGCGAGCTAATACCGATGAGTGCGATAAATCCGATCAGCGAGGTAGCCGTGAGAAAGAAGGTGTCTGGATCGAAAAGATCCATAATCCAATGGCCCAGAATCACCCCGATTATAGAGAGGAAGCTGCCCAGTAAGACAATGGCGCTTAGCGTAAAGCTCTTGTAATACACAACCATCAGCAAAAAGATTAGGATAAGTGCTGCAATAAAGGCACCGCCTAGATCAACGAAGGTATCAAGGGTTACCTCCATCTCACCATCCCACATCAATTCATAGACAGCTTGGGTCTGTTTGTCGGTGAATTTTAGGTTGAACAGCCCCGCAGACTCGATATCGTAGCGCTTGGAGAGTTCACGCATGATGGTACTACGGGCATCAACCAGTGGATAGACTTGAGAAACCATGTCGGTTTCTGCCACAACGTTGGCCATTTGACGCAGGTTTTTGGACATGATGATGGGGTTGGATCGAGTAGGAACGATTTCAACCACTTCGGTAACCGGGACGAGCATGCCCATCTGATTCATCAGGCGCAGACCGGAGAGTTTTTGCTCGATACTGCGCAGATCTTTGCGGCTGAAGCGTTTGGTCTCTTGGCTAAGCGTTAGAAATATAGGGATCTGTTCATTCACGGTCTCGCTGTTTTTGACGGCAATTTCCATACCTTCAAAGGCGAGATAGATAATATCGTTGACCTGCTTGATGCCGAGGCCTGACCTAACAATTTTGGTGCTATTGACCTTCAAATCAAAGCGGTCATAGAGTTCGTCTTGCATGATGTCGATATCGACTAGACCGTCAGTTTTGGCAAAAATAGCCGCTACTTCACCGGCGAGGGTACGAATCCCCTCAGCATCATTTCCGTAAATTTCTGCGACAACGGCAGCCAGAGTGGGCGGCCCTGCGGGCGGCTCTACGAATTTGATGTTGGTTTGGGCGACCAGAGCGCCGCAGGTTTTTTGGATTTCCGGACGAATACGCTGCACCATCAGATAGGAGGGCTCGTCGCGGTCGTGTTTTTTTGTCAAGTTGACCACCACTTCGGCGACATTTTCGCTGTTTTTGAAGTGACTTCCTTTGATGAGTCCGGCAAAATCGAGCGGTGATCCCATGCCCAAAAAGATCTCGGTGTCGGTCACTGCGCGTTCACGCTGAAGTGAAGTGCTGACACACTCGGCGACCTCTTTTGTTTGGTAGATGGAAGCGCCATTGGGTAGATCGACATAGATCGTAAAAGTGTCGTTGTTTTTGCCCGGAAGCATCTTTGCCAGTACCATTTTGGTTGGATAGAGCATCAAGACCGTGAGGATAAATGCGATCAGCGTACCGATCAAAATGAACATTTTTTTGGTGCGGTTCTCAAGACTGCGGCGAATGAACGATTCAAATCGTGCAAAGAGGTTCATGCGTGCGCTCCTTTGGCGTGATTGGGTTTTTTCATCATGCGCTTCGCAAAATAGGGGGTAAAGATATAGGCTACAAAAAGTGAGGCGATCAGCGAGACCGGAACATTGGCGGGAATGGGCTTCATAAATTGTCCCATCATCCCTCCGACAAAAGCCATCGGGACCATCGTCAGAATGATGGCAAAGGTGGCAATATTTGTCGGCGGTCCGATTTCATCGGTGGCTTCGATCAGTAACTCATCGATCTCTTGATGGGCGGACTCAACAGAATGGAAGTGGCGGTGAATGTTCTCAATCACAATGATCGCCGCATCAACCAGTAGTCCCAGACTCAGCAAAAATGCAAAAAGGGTGATGCGGTTGATCGTTTGTCCGGTGATATAAGCGATAAACAGAGTGATCGCCAAAATCGCTGGAACAGTAAAGGTGACGATCAGCGACTCTCTCCAGCCTAAAACAAAGATGAGCAGCACCGCAATGATGACAATCGAGATCAGCAGGTGAAACACAAGCTCATTGACCGCTTCATTGGCCCGTTCGCCATCGTTTCTGGTGATGGCATAACTGATGCCGCCCTCTTGGAGTGCCTCGGCGTAAGTTTCGAGCTCTTTTTTGACCTCTTCGGCGATGATGACGGCGTTGGTGCCTTTGAGTTTGGAGACAGTCAGTGTCACCTGATTGGTAGGCGTCGTGAAGGTACCTTCATGGTTGAGGCTGATGGTGGCGGATTGGACATTTTGGATATCGTGTGCGTCGGTGACGGTAGCAACATCGCGCAGATGGATCGGAGAGCCCATATACTGAGCTACGATAATCTCTTCCACATCTTTGATCGATTCGATGGCATTTTTGACCCCCATCATCACAATCTGATTATCGTTGGTGCGGTTTTTGACAGCCGGAACATTATAGGCGAGCGCTTTGATCGCTTCGACGATTTGCCCTAGTGAGAGGTTGTACCCAGCGAGCCTGCCTAGATCAACTTCGATGTTAAACTGGTGTTTATTTCCGCCTTTGAGCGCCGTGACGGCAACATTGGGCAGGGCGTTGATCTGGTGTTGGAGGTTTTTGACGGCGTCATAGAGTTCAGTAGGACCCATGTTAGAGCCCTCTTTGGCATAAAATGCGACGGAGAGGATGGGAATGTCTACGTCGATATCAAGTGGCTTGATGATGGGTTGCATGGCATTTTTTGGGAAGATGTCCATGTTTTGCATCACTTTGTCGTAGATCTTTAGGTTGGAGTCCTCCTTCTCTTCGCCGATGAAAAAAGCGGCATTGACGATGCCCACGTTGTCCATTGCCATGCCGTAGATGTGCTCAATTCCCAAAACCTCCTTGAGCTTGCGCTCAAGCGGTTTAACAATGATCTTCTCAACCTCTTTGGCGGAGGCTCCAGGCAGTGCAACGATCACCGTCGAACCACTAACCACCATCTGTGGATTCTCCTCGCGTGGCATGACCATTAGTGCTAGATAGCCGATGGCCAGAAGCGTGACACCTAAAATGATTGTCAGCGGACTGTTGAGAAAATACTTGGCGAGTTTTCCCGAACCATCCTTGGGCACATAAGCTTTATGAAGTTGCATTGGAACTCCTTAGGGGATTATGACAGTGGCATACATGCCTGGAAAAATCGCTTGCATGGCTTGTCGTTCGAAACTCACTTTGACTTTGAAGGTGTGGGTCATGGGGTTGGAGCTGGGAATAATGGCGCTAACAGTACCGATTGCCTTGAGGCCTGCTGAGGGAATTTCGACCTGAACCTTTTGTCCATAAGGCACACGCGAAAGATCGTTTTCTGCCACTTCGATCGCAATTTTCAGATCATGCAGATCGGCCAGTACGAACGCCGGCATACCGGGCATCGCCATCTCTCCAACCTTGATGTTTTTGGCGACGATGACACCGTCATTAGGCGCGGCAATCTCAAGGTAGCGATACTGGTTTTCGACCTCTTTGAGTTGTGCTTTGGCTTGTTCAACTTGCTTTTTACTGATATTGACCATATCTTTGAGGTTTTGAGACGCGAGGTCAAGATTTTCAACTTCATATTGACTGACCATGTTTTTTTCGAGCAGGCGCTTATGGCGGGCGAGGTTAAGCAAGACGTTGTTGTACTGATTTTGGTTCATCTGCAAGGCAAGTTCTGCCTGAGCGATACCCAGTTCCACGCGCGACTTGGCGGAATCGACCTCTTTGGAATCGATGGTGTAGAGCAGGGTCCCTTTTTTGACCTGCTCACCTTCGCTGGCACCCACATGGGTCACAAAGCCCATATAGCGGCTGGTGATCATCTTTTGGTTGTCGGAGATGACGCTTCCGGAAACTTGGAGGCTGTCGGCCATTAGGGCGTTACATGTAAGTAAAAAGGCAATGAGGGTTGATTTCATGATTGGACTCCGTTAAGTAGTTGTTCGAGGGCAAAGACCCGTTCGTTTCTTTGATTTTTGACTTTGAGCAGCTCAAGGACTTTAGAGAGTTGCTCGGACTGTTTGATGACCAGATCGCTCATGGATGCGAGCTGCTCTTTGTAGCGCGCTTCATAGTTTTCGTAGATGGTGTTGGCCAATTCGAGTTCGTGTTCTAGCGCCGTGATCTCGTAATCGAGTGAGCGGATTTCAGTCATGATTTTATCAAGCTGCAAGGCGATACCCTTTTTGGCCAATTCAACTTGTGTACGGGTCTTAAGGGCTTCGACGCGTGCGCGTTCAAATTTTGCATCGTCAGCAAGGCCATTGAACAGGTTCCATTTGAGCTGTACGCCTATGGTGTAGGAGCCTTGATCTACGGCGTATTCTTGTAATGATTCGGCAGCCGTCTGTACCTCTGCTTGCATCCCGATCATGGGAAGATAATCGGCGCGTTCTGCGTCAAGCATGCTTTGACGAATTTGCAAACCGGTTTGTGCGCGGCGTACGTCGAGATTGCCTTCGATGACGGCTTCGTGCGTGAAGGCACGAAGTGCTGCATCCTCGGAAGGGACTTCGATACTCTGGATGTTTTGGTTGAGCAGGAAGCTCAAATAGTGATAGAGTAGCTTTTCGTTGGCTTGCATTTGGTTGATGGAACGCTCGACGTTGGAGCGCTTGGAGCGCACTTCCAGGAGGTCGATATTTTTGGCGTAGCCCTCTTCGATCATCGTTTCGGTCATTGATTCGACCTTGCCGATGTTGGCATGAATGGTGCGCAGATTGCGCAGTGCCTCTTCGAGCAGCCGCATATCATAGAATGCTTTGCGGGTTTCATAGATTTTGAGGTTGAGCAGTTGAGTGCGATCCAGATGCTTTAGGCGCTGCATCGCTTCGGCGGCCTCAACGTAGGCGCTGATTTTGCCGCCGACGTAAAGCGGTAGGCTATATTGGAGTTTACTTTGAAAAAAGTTTCGATCATCGGGATGGTTGAGATCTTCGGGCATGACCTTAAGTAAGTCGGTCATATTTTGGGTGAAGCCTTGTGGCAGGGCGCCGGGATTGGCGTTGATGGCTTCGAGCATTTGACCCATAGGGGCGAGAAACTCGCTAAAGCCAAAGTCACCAAAGCTTGCTTCTCTGCTGGTGAGCTTAAAGCCAAAGGTGTTGAGCGCGTCGTTAGTGCGCGAGACGTTTTGGATGAAATCCAGACTACCGTAGTGTGCTCCAACAGCTTGCGCGTAAGACGTTTCTGCACTTTTTAGATCAAAGTCGGCGGCCTTGAGTTCAAGATTGAGAGAGGTAAGCAAAGCCAGCGCCTCTTCCAGATTCAATCGATCGGAAGAGACGGAACTATCCGCATAGACGTGGATAAACGCGACGGTAACAAGCGATAAAAAACGCATGATGTGATCACTCCTTATGGGTATTTTCCTAGAAATAGTGGATAAGACTTGATAATAATTATGAGCGCGGATTATAGCGTATTGTGTTTATTTTATTTTTTAAAGCTGGGTTCTTGTAAGATTACGCCAAAAAACAAAGGGCATAACAACATGGCAACCATCGGTATGGGTGATATCAAAAAAAATATACGTCTGATCATTAACGACGTTCCTTATAAAGTGATTGAGTTTCAACACGTCAAACCGGGCAAAGGTGCGGCATTTGTGCGTATGCGGGTGAGGAGCTTTATCGATGGCAAGGTGATTGAGAAGACAGTACATGCCGGTGACAAATTTGAAGTGCCTGAACTGCGCCATGTCACGATGCAGTTTCTCTATGACGACGGCGATCAGTTGCAGTTCATGGACAACGAAACGTATGAACAAATCGGATTAAGCTATGATGCTTGTGAAGAGGCAATGAAGTGGATCAAAGACGGCACCAACGTTGATATGATCTTCTATCGCGGCGATGCGATCAGCGTGGATGCTCCGGCTGTGATGGAGCTAAAGATCGTTGAAACCCCGCCCAACTTCAAAGGTGATCCCTCAAGCGGTTCTCGCAAGCCTGCCACGCTTGAAACCGGCGCAGTAGTTCAGATTCCGTACCACATACTCGAAGGCGACGTGATACGGGTCAATACGGTCGATGGTGAGTATATCGAAAAGGTTAAATAAGACCTTACATGTAAGGAGCATCTGATGGCAAAAGTAGTGGTTCCCGTTGCAACGGGATTTGAGGAGATTGAAGCGGTCTGCATCATCGACGTGTTGCGTCGCGGCGGTGTCGAAGTGTTGATCGCATCAGTGGGCAAAGAGCTGAGCGTCAAAGGGGCCAATGGCATCGTCATCGGTTGTGACTTACATGTAAGTGGTGTCAGTGCGGAGATGATCGACATGATTGTACTGCCTGGCGGCTGGGGTGGCACCAATATGCTCGCACAGGATGTGAACGTGCAGTCACTACTGCGCGCCATGGATGCCAAGGGCAAGCTCATCGGTGCCATCTGCGCCGCTCCGTATGCCCTATACAAAGCCGGCGTACTCAAACAGGCCTACACATGCTACCCTTCGGTTGAAGAGCAGATCGAGGGGAGTGCCTATCTAGGGGAGAGCTCGGCGGTGGTAGAGTCTGGCAATGTCATCACCTCACGCGGCCCAGCAACGGCTATCTGTTTTGCTCTGGCGATTGTACGCAAACTCTGCGGTGAAGAGAGCTATCTCGCAGTTAAAGGCGGCTTGCTGGCCGATTACTGCGGATAACGCTTTGGTGCATTGCCTGCACGCTCGGGCGGTGCAAACTTTTATTCATTTTTCCAGTTTGAGCGCATCTTCCCAAGAAAATCGCTTCAAAATTCCCCTCCATGCATTATCCAAAGGCGCAACCAGCCGGATCGTCTCTTGAGCAAACGGATGGAAAAATTCCAGACTTTGGGCGTGTAGAAGCATCCGTCGGCACTCAAAACTGTGGCGAAAAAGGCGGTTGTGTTCTCCCCGTCCGTAGGTGCTGTCGCCGATGAGGTGGTGTGAAATATGCTTCATGTGGCGGCGAATCTGATGCTTTCGACCCGTCTGGGGCGTTACATGTAAGAGTGAATAGCGCACGCTCTCATAGCGTCCCAGCGCGATAGGCAGCTCTATTGTGGCAAGGCGTCGATAGGCGGTGCGGGCGCTTTGCGCGGGCTTATTGGGATCGGCTTGTTTGTCGCAGATTTTATCAAGCTTCTCTTTGAGCGGGTGATCGATTAACCTCTGCTCATCGGTGAATCCGCGCACAACGGCAAGATAGTGTTTGCTCAGCATGTGTGACTTAAACTGCGCCGCCATCGTTTGCGCCGCTTCTTTGCTCAGTGCGAAGAGCAGTACACCCGATGTGGGTTTATCAAGCCGATGTAGGGCATAGACCCGCTTGCCGATCTGATCGCGCAGAAGCTGCATCGCAAAGCGCGTTTCGTGGCGGTCAATCATCGAGCGGTGTACCAGCAAATCGGCGGGCTTGTTGATGGCAACGAAGTGTTCATCATGATAAATAAGTTCCAACATAACGCTAACCTATATTCAGTGGGGATTATAGAAAATTAGCGTATTATACACAACTTATTTTACGCGCTTACGCCCTGCGTCTGCGAGCGGCGTTCAAGCTGTTCGTGCGCCTTGCTCCAAGGCCGATTTCCAAGGAATCATCATGTCTATTCTCTCTATCAAACGTCACAACCACCGTGTCTATTTTTGCGAACTTGCGCGCAGGGATGAGATGCTTGCGCTCTTATTTGAGCAACACGCTAAGCAATCCATCGCGCTGATCAGCGAAACACCGCTTGAGCTCTCTTGGGCACCCCATATCGAGGTACACACGGCCCAAAGTATCGACCGAGCATTCGATCTGATCATCAGTGTCGAACTACCTGAACAACCCGAACGCTATATCGCCCGTTTGGCCTATGCCACCAGTTTTGCTTTTGTGGTGCTTCCTCCTGAAATGATGTCGCAGCTCTATCCGATTGAGCAGATTCTGGGGCGCTCTTTGGTGCAAGAGCGCGTAGAGGGATTTGCCGAAGCGATCCCCCGCAAGCCCGTTGTAGAAGAGCAAGTTTGGATCATCGATCGCGAGGCTATGAAAAGTGAGCGCAATGAGGGTCCCAGTCATCGCGGCGGTGATGCCAGAGGCAAATCAAATTTCATCAAAAAAGATGCGCAGGGCAAGGCGATCTTTGATCGTAAATCGGGTGAGCGCAATCACCGTTATGACGGGAGTGCCAAAGCCGAAACCGATCGCACAGAGCGCAAACCTTACCGTGAAGAGAAGCGCCCCTATGATCGAGAGAAAAAGCCTCTTGATGGGGAGAGAAAACCTTTCGATGGACCGCGTAAACCGTACGACGGAGAGAAAAAACCTTACAACGGACCGCGTAAGCCTTATGACGGTGAACGCAAACCTTATGATGGGGAGAAGAGACCTTATAACGGACCGCGCAAGCCCTACGACGGTGAGAAAAAGTCATTTGACGGTGAACGTAAACCGTACGATGGCGAGAAAAAACCTTACAACGGACCGCGTAAGCCTTATGACGGCGAACGCAAACCTTATGATGGGGAGAAGAGACCTTACAACGGACCGCGCAAACCTTATGATGGCGAACGCAAATCGTTTGACGGCGAGAAGAAACCCTTTGAT
>DZBC01000129.1 GCA_022729835.1 Sulfuricurvum sp.
CAAGTGGCCGGATGTTCTGCGCGATTGGTGGCCGGATGCGCCGTTATATGCACTTTATAGATCAAATCACGAAAATTTTCATCATCATGATAGAAACTTTTTCTGCAACGATACGGCATTTGTGAAAGAGAGGTTATTTTGTTTTCAAGCTCATCTAAAAAGTTAAGTGCTTTTGAGAGTGCGTCATTCTGAGTAATGTATTCAACAATGGCCAACAGATCAAATTTAGCTACAGTGGTGATCTCAACTTTGAAGTGATCGGGCATGTGCTCTTAGCTCTGAAAATAAAAAGGTGACAGGCTACTTTTAATCATCATCACTCCTCATTTTGTCTCGCTCCCAAGCTCCAGCTTGGGAGTGTATATGTTAGTCTGCATCGGCCTCAGATGGTTTTAATGGGTATGCTGTCACCGTAATTACAGGGGTGTATTTTTATACATCATTGATCTCTATAATTTCAGAGTAACCAATAGAATTATCGCCGGATAGCCATTGCCACTCTTCTTTAAACTTCAATCGCCCATCAGTTAGTATTTCAGGTGTAGATAGGCATTTTCCAATCATAAGTTTGCCTTCTTTATTTATGTGATGATAATTCATCTCCAATAAGCCATCATCGAGAACTTTGGCAATGAGATGCCCTTTAAGAACTGAACCACCTTCATAATCCGCCCAAACAATATCAGCATCTTGATGGTAATAAAATCGTGTATCTTCGCCTACTTCACCATTGTCTGTATTGGATAAAGATATAAAGACTTTTCCTTCCAAATTGTATTTCAATTTATTGTCCTGTTTTGGGGACGATCCCCTTTTTTATAGATAATAGGGCGACATAATACCAAGGAATAGGGGTCAGGTGATACCAATACCTAAAAGCTCTACATGTAACACAAGAAGCCACCAAGCCCTCCTTGTCCGCGTAATTTCTAAGGCTTATTGTTGTCGAAATACCGATAAAACAAAGACGGTGTCGCCGCTAACTTCAAAAACAATCGTATAGCCTTTATAGATCAGATCACGAATATTTTCATCATCATGATAGAAACTTTTTCTGCAACGATACGGCATTTGTGATAGAGAGGTTATTTTGTTTTCAAGCTCATCCAAAAAGATAAGTGCTTTTGAGAGTGCGTCATTCTGAGTAATGTATTCCACAATGGCCAACAGATCAAATTTAGCTACAGTGGTGATCTCAACTTTGAAGTGATCGGGCATGTGCTCTTAGCTCTGAAAATGTTTCATTGACCGATTGTGTGGTTTGATCTTGATCAAATGCAGTTTTGGCTTTGGAAACTTTTACGCAGGCTTCATTAAAACTAATAGCGAGTGTATCGGCCTCTTGTGAATCTGTAATATTGATTGCTAGCTTCTGCTTGCCTTGAAAAAGTGCTTTGACTTTGTCAATGAAATCCGCATTGAGCTCATCAGGGGTCAGTTCAAAACTGGCATACATAATGACGCCTCCTGAATTTTTTTACATTATAGCAAAAGCTTTAGCGCACTTATCTGCGAGTTATCGAGCGAGGCAATGAGATACTGTGCGACAAACCCTTTTTCAGCGGGTGTCAGATCTTGAATGTCCTGAATTGCTTTGGTCATGGCAATGGTCATAATCTACACCTCTGTTTTGATGTTTTGATTGTAGCGCATGACACTTAAGCTTTTTATGCGTTGCGCTTGGGGTCGTGGGAGAGTAATCAAACGCTTTTGTGAACCGTGTAAACGAACTACATTTGAACAGCCTCTCCTTTGTATTGCCCTCTTAAGCTATGGCTCCAAGAGTATGTCATATAGTGCGTAATATTTTATGCATTAAAGGGGGCAGTCATGATTGCTTACAAGAGAGACGAGATCATATCCGCCAGTGAAGTAGCCAGAGGTTTTTCTCATATTTTAAACAGCATCATTAACCGATCAAAAGACAAGCTGGCTATCTCTAAAAATAACAAATTAGAAGCGGTTATACTGGATATAGAAGAGTACGAGAGGCTTCAAACGGTTTATAATCTGTTCGAAGAGGCGCAAATCAAAGAGATGTTGGCGCAAAGATCCAAAGAGGATCTGGAGGTATCGCATTCAAAAACGATTTCAATCGATCTGTAGATGAACAAAAAACTCACGCTCACCTATCTCAAAAAGACGGTATTTTTAAATACCTGGGCACTTTTTTGGTGACACCCTACAGCTCCATCTCCACCATTTTGCCCATCGTGATTTCGGCGATCTCGCGGCCATACCCAAAGCAGGTCTCCAGCTCTTTGGGGGTGGGAATCAGCTTGATCTTGAGCGGTGGTTGCGGTAGGCGAAATTTCAGCCCGCGCAGACGCTCGTGCAGCATCTCCGGCGCTTCGCCCGTCCAACCGTATGAGCCAAACGTCGCCCCCACCTTGCCCGTACTCTCCAAGAAGCACATACAGCTTAGCAGATCCCACGCGGGTTTTACCGCGTCGCCGTTGATCGTGGGGCTGCCGATGATGATGGCGTCGGACTCCTCAAGCAGGTCGATCATGTTGTTCTCTTCAAGCGACGTGAGGTCGTACATGCTCGCTACGATCCCATCTACACTATCGGCTCCTTCGGTGATGTGCTCGGCCATAGCTTGGGTGTTTTCATAGCTTGAGACGTAAAAAACGCTGAGCATTTTTTTGCCAAACTCGTGTTTTCGAAACTTCGCCTCAGAGCTCCACTGCGCATACCTGCCGATGTAATACTGTGGGTTGGAGCGCAACACAGGGCCGTGTAGCGGCGCGATGGTGGTGATGTCCAGCGGGGCGTAGAGTTTGAGCGCTTGGAGCACATAGCTTTTAAAAGGGCGCATGATGCGGTCGTAGTAGTATTTGAAGGCATATGAAAAATCGCCTACCTGATCATCAAAAAGTCGTTCATCGTAGTAGTGACTGCCAAAAACGTCGCCGCTAAAGAGGATCTTCCCTTCATGCAGATAAGAGCTCATCGTGTCGGGCCAGTGCAAAAATGGTGTGGAGAGAAACTCGATGGTTTTATTCCCCAATGAGATGGTTTTACCCGTATTGGCGATCTCAAAGGGCACGTCCTCTTTGAGCAGCGCTTTGAGCATCATCACGGCGCGCCCTGAGATAATAAGCCTCGCCTGCGGTGCACGCGCCATCAGCTCGATGAGCGCCCCGGAGTGATCGGGCTCTAGGTGGTGCAGTACGATATAGCGGATCTCGTCATAGCCACAAAGCCGCTCCAGCCGCGCAAAAAAGGGTTCGCTGAACTCCTTTTTGACCGTATCCATCACCGCCACCCCTTCACTACCGCGAATAAGGTAGCTGTTGTATGAGCTGCCGTTGGCGGTCTTCATGATGATGTCGAAGGTACGGATTTTGGGATCAAATGCACCGACAAAATAGACGTCTTTGGCGATAGACACAATGGGATCAAGCATGTCGTCTCCTTACATGTAATGTTGCTATTTTCGGTACATCAGATAGAGATAGTCATAAATATCGCTCAGAAAAAAGCGGCGGTTGTCGCGCTCTTCAAAATGCCCTACCCAGCCCGCATCACCGCGCAGCACTTCGCGGCTTGGGCGGACAAATTCGTTGTGGGGCAGATGCGGCTTAAGCACACCGCAATCATCAATCGAAGCCACCACCGCTTCAAACAGGGCATCGAGCGTTTCGTCGTCTATATGCTGATAAAGCGTGCCGTCGCAGTGGTAAAAGCGGTAGATCGAGAGGATTTTTTGCGCTTCAGCGCGCAGCGCCGCATCACCCACGGCTTTAGACGCTCATCCACTCTTCGTGGGTGTGCCCCTTTTTGATCACATTGGCCGCCGCATCTACCGCCGCGATACACTCGTCATAATCGACCTCATCGACGATCTCGGGTACGATCTGCTTGTAACAGATCAGCCCCTCGCGGTCGATCACAAAGACGGCGCGCGCCAAGCGGTTGTTGAGCTTGCCGCCGTCAATGAGAATGCCGTATTTTTTGGCAAACTGACGGTCGGTGTCGATGACGATCTCGGCGCTATCGATGCACTCGCGCGATGCATAGTCGCGCACGAAGTCGGCATCATCGGTCGTGACCATTACGGTGTGCAGTTTTTTGAACTGTTTGATCAAATCGTTAAACTTCTTTGCGCCCAGTGAGCAGACCTCGGTTTTGAGCGAGGGGATGGCGATGAGTAGTTGAGCAGTCGGGGCGATCATGCCGATGACGTTTTGGGTACCGTCAAGCTTGGTGATACGCGCCGCAGGGGCTTCGCCGCCGATTTTGACCTCTTTGCCCAGAAGTGGTGTCTCGGCTCCGTGCACGGTGATACTTGCCATACTATTCCTTTTACATGTAACATTATGAAGCACAAATGCAAGTGTTGTTCCAGTACGATAATGCGACAAACATGAAGAACTGACTCTTTTTTCATCACAAAAATGTCGTATTTTTGCCAGACGGCATGTTATATTTGCGTCAAAAAAAGGGTTTGTCATGCACTGCACCATCAAGACCCCGGGACTTCCCGAATGTGCGGGTTGCGGCCTAGGCTTCGCGTATCTGGAGATCGAACTGCTCTATCAGATCGCGGTGGGGCTGGGCACCTCTCCTGATATTTTCAGCGCCATTGAGCGCGGGATGAAGCTACTGCAACAGCACGCCTACATCGAGCGCTGTGCTCTTTTTTTGGCCAATCCCGAAAAGAGCGAACTCGAACTCAAAGCCTCAATCAACCTCACCGCCCAACAGCGCAAAATCGCCACCTACCGCTTTGGCGAAGGGGCGACGGGTTTGGCGGCCAAAAGCGGCGAACCCGTAGTGATCGAGAACATCCACAACAACATCAACTACCTCAACAAACTCGGCACCATCAACTCCAAAGCGATCTCCTATATCGCCATCCCGCTCATCAAAGACGAAGAGGTGATCGGCGTCTTTTCTGCCAATGTGGTCAAAGGGTGTGCACTCAACTTTGACGATCTGGTGCGGATGCTCACCATCGTCGGTAGCCTTTTTGCCGGTTCCTTGCAGCTCCAGCAAGAGCTGGTCAAAGAAAAAGAGACCCTAAACGAACTCAAAAGCTATTACAAGGCCGAAGTGCTGAACGAACACGCCTTTGAAAACATCGTGGGACGCTCGACGAAAATGAAGCAGATATTCAGCCTGATCGACACCGTTGCTCCCACCGACGCGACCATTTTGGTGCGCGGCGAGACGGGGACGGGAAAAGAGCTGATCGCCACGGCGGTGCATAACACCAGCCTGCGCAAAAACGGCCCGTTTATCAAGCTCAACTGCGCTGCCATCAGCGAAACCTTGCTTGAAAGTGAGCTGTTTGGGCATGAAAAAGGGGCCTTTACCGATGCTAGAGAGATGCGCAAAGGGCGTTTTGAACTCGCCGACGGCGGCACGCTTTTTCTTGATGAGATCGGGGATATTTCGGCCAATTTGCAGGTGAAACTGCTGCGGATTTTGCAAGAGCAGGAGTTCGAGCGCGTAGGTGGCAGCAAGACGGTCAAGGTCAATGTCCGCCTTGTCGCCGCGACCAACCGCAACCTAGAGGATATGGTCAAAAAAGGGGAGTTCCGCGAAGACCTCTACTACCGCCTCAACGTCATTCCCATCAATCTGCCTCCGCTGCGCGAACGCTACGAAGACGTCAAGCTGCTGGTGGAGCACTACATGAAAAAGTTTATGAAGCAGCACCGCAAAGAGATGAGTCTCTCCAAAGCGTCGCTGGAGCTACTGCTTGATTACCCTTGGCCGGGCAACATACGAGAGCTGCAAAACACGATGGAGCGGCTGGTGCTGATCTGTCCTAGCGGCGAAGTGCACCCCGATATGCTCAACCATGTTTTGCCCTTCAACTACCAAAAGTACATCCGCGCCCCCGAACCGCAGAGCGCCCCCGTCGAGCCTGTAGTCAGTGCGCCGCAACGCGAAGAGCGCACCTCTGCCACGCCGCTGACCAAAAACGATATGCAAGAGATGGAAAAAGAGGCGATTGTACAAGCGCTGATCGAGCACCGTGGCATCCAGACCAAAGCCGCCCGCGCTCTGGGTATGAGTGCGCGGCAGATCGGCTACAAGATGAAAAAATTTGGAATTGATCTGTAGCGCTACATGTAACGCTAGCTGGAGAGTTCTTGTGCGCGCTCGATCGCCTTGTCGATATGATCGTGGATGTTTTGCGTACCGATTTTGTGCTCT
>DZBC01000130.1 GCA_022729835.1 Sulfuricurvum sp.
TGGGTGGCCGGATCAAAACGTCACGGGTGGCCGGATGGGTGCGTTTTTTGCACTGATCGATGTGATTGCTGAGTGTATGATTAAAATCTGCCGCAAAGCGTGCCGTGACATTGGTATCTGAGTAGTCAAAAACAAGCATACCGTTTTTCGTGTGCTCGATGATACTACCGTCGCTATGCAGATAGGTCTCTTTGCACTCTTGATAGCTTAGCGTTACCGCATCGGCATTGTGCGTATAGCTCACCGATCCGCCGCCGCTACACGCTTGCTCACTATTTGCCGTTAAAGTTTTGGCAGTTCTTAACGTATCATGTAGCCATTTTTGCATACTCACCATTGTCGCACTGCGTTGCATCAGCTCTCTGTTGTTACTCTGGCTATAGGAAGTTGTCCCGTCCGTACATCCAACAAAAACAACCGCCGTACACAATAGCTTCATCATTAAATTCAGAAACATATGAAACCCTTTAAAATAAATAGTAAATATTTTATCATAAAAATGATTATTATAGGTTTCGTTTCAAGATGAGGCGCAGCGTTTAGATCACAAAATCGCTGCCGCGCATCGGGCAGCTCTTGACCTGCTCAACAAGGACATGGCTGACGATGCGCTTGCTGTCCACTACAACCCCGATCTGCATCGCTTCAAACGCGAGCTTCTCTTCAAGCGTCATCACCTTTACAATCACCTTCACCTTGTGGGCATAGGGCTTCAGCGCTTCGCAGATCAGACGGGTTTTTTCAAAATTTTCCAGCGTGATAATCACCGCCGCCGCATTCTCTACATGTAAGGCATCGATCACCGATGGTTTAGACATATCGGCATAAAACGTACTTCTGCCTTCGTCTTTGGCCCGTTTGGCGTGCTTGTAAGAGTTATCCACGATCACATACTCCGCCCCCAATGTGTCGAGTTCCTTGGAGACAAACTTACCCACGATGGAGTAGCCACATACGACGATATGGTTACGCAGCTCTGCTAAATGCTCAAATCGGTTATCAAAGGTCGGCTCTCCGAGCCATTTAATAACGAGCGCATCGGTGCGGGCGATCATAAAAGGGGTGAGCATCAGCGACACGACAGTAGAAAGCACCAATATCTCGATCACCTCCGGTTCGATCAAGGCTGCGTGCCCTGCCAGTGCAAAAATCGCAAAAGAGAACTCCCCGATCTGAGCTAGGGCCAAAGCCGCTTTGAGCGCTGTATCGCGCTTGGAGGTGAGTGCAACAACAGCAAAGATAATCACGCTTTTAACCACAAAAACCACTGTGATGAGCAAAAGAATCTGATGAATGTGCGTGATGAAAAAGGCCAGGTTGATCTTCATCCCCACAGTCACAAAAAAGAGCCCCAGTAGCAAGTCTTTAAACGGCGCAATATCGGCTTCTACCTTGTGATGGTACTTCGTCTCTGCAATGATCATCCCCGCCACAAACGCCCCCAGCGAATAGGTAAAGCCCATCTCATGCGCAAAGAGCGACGAAGCCATCAGTATGACCAGAACCGAACCGATAAAAAACTCCTCAATGTTACTTTCGGCGGAGAAATGTAGCAGCCATGTCATGGCCGATTTACCGACAATAAAGAGCAGCAACAAGAGTAACACGGCACTCCAAAACGTATCAAAAAGCACTCTGGAAAAATCGATCTCTCCGGCACTAAGAAACCCGATCAGTAGCAAAATGGGAATCACGGCAAGGTCTTGAAAAATCAAAATACCCGTCGCACGCTGTCCATAGGGCTGCTGAATCTGCTTGGAGCTTTTGAGATAGCTCAGCACCACCGCCGTCGATGAGAGCGAGAGCGAAAGCGCAATGATGATCGACGCGGCAAAATCGATCCCGAAACCGTAATACGCCACCGCGAAAAAGACGCCGGCACTCAGTACCACCTGCGCAAACCCGTTGGCAAAGACCTCGACCTTCATGCTGCGCATCTTCTCAAGCGAAATCTCCAGTCCGATGGTGAACATCAAAAAGACGATCCCAAACTCCGCCATCGTCTCAAGCAGATGGGAATCTGCAACACGATGCAGATCAAACGCGTAGGTGATAACGGTACCCGTGAAGATATAGCCGATAATCTGCGAAATCCCAAGCCTGCGCAACACAAGGTTAATGACAACGGAGAGTGCCAGTGCGGCTACTGCGTAATGCAGCGTCGATTCCATAAGACCCCTTTGCGGCTTTTTTGGCACATTATAGCCATTGTAGGCCTATATTTTTAACCCAAATCTGGATCAAAAATGCCCTCTTTTTGATCTGCGTTTGTTTCGTGTTTTGAGAAGAGGATTTTGCCGTATTGGCCCACTTTATCGGCGGCTTAGCCAGTGGGCGCTATAATCGCAACATTTTAACAGGCGCAGGTGAAGCCTGATGCAAAGGGCAGGGCAACACATGACCAAATACATCTTCGTTACAGGCGGCGTTCTGAGTTCACTGGGCAAAGGAATCACGGCGGCAAGCATCGGAACCTTACTCAAACATGCCGGCAGAAACGTTGGTATGCTCAAGATTGACCCCTACATCAACGTCGATCCGGGCACCATGAGTCCACTAGAACACGGTGAGGTCTTCGTGACCAAAGACGGCGCAGAAACCGACCTCGACATCGGCAACTACGAACGCTTTCTCGACACCTCCTACCTGCGCACGGCCAACTTCACGACCGGTCAAGTCTATCAGTCGGTCATCGAGCGCGAACGTGCGGGCGGCTATTTGGGCCAGACCATTCAAGTGGTGCCGCACATTGTCGGCGAAATCGTCGATCGTATCAAGGCGGCAGGAGAGAGCCACGATCTGCTGGTGGTTGAACTTGGCGGCACGGTTGGTGATATCGAAGGACTCCCCTACATGGAGGCCATCCGCCAGATGAAGCACGACGAAGAGGTGGCAGGTGCTTATTTCATACATGTAACGCTCATTCCCTTCATCAAAGCGGCCGGTGAGCTCAAATCCAAACCGACCCAACACTCCGTCCAAGAGCTGCGCCGCATCGGGATCACCCCGCAGATGCTCATCGCACGCAGCGAAATTCCCATGCCCAAAACCTTCAAAAAAAAGCTCGCCCTCTCCTGCGACATCGCCCAAGACTGCGTCATTGAAGCGCTTGACGCGCCGAGCATCTACGCCGTGCCAATGATGTTTTTGCAACAGAACATTTTAGGCCCCATCGCCAAAGAGCTCTCATTAGGAGAGCTACAACCCAATATGGAGCAGTGGGATTCACTCGTAAAAAAAATCGTCTCCCCCCAAAAGCGCGTCACCATCGGCTTTGTCGGCAAATACCTTGAGCTTAAAGAGTCCTACAAATCCCTCACCGAAGCACTGATCCACGCCGGAGCCCACCTCGATACCCGTGTAGATATCTGCTGGGTAGACAGCGAAGAGATCGAATCACGCGGCGCCGAAGTGCTGCTACGCGACAGCGACTCGGTGCTCGTAGCCGGCGGATTCGGCGCGCGCGGCGTCGAGGGCAAGATCAAAGCCATCGAATACGCCAGAACCCGCCGCGTTCCCTACCTTGGCATCTGCTTGGGTATGCAACTCACACTTGTTGAATTCGCACGCAATGTTCTGGGCTTTCAAGACGCCAACTCCGTCGAGTTCAACGAGCAAACTGACCACCCCATGATCTACCTTATCGACGCCTTTATCAACCAATCGGGCATGAAAGAGCTGCGCACCCACGAATCCCCCATGGGCGGCACAATGCGTCTGGGCGAATACCCCTGCGAAACCAAACCCGGCTCACACCTTGCACGGGCTTATGGAAGCGCAAACACCATTTACGAGCGCCACCGCCACCGCTACGAAGCCAATCCTACCTATCGCGAAGCGCTCGAAAAGGCGGGCATGGTCGTCACCGGTGAGTCCAAAGGGCTGATCGAAGCGGTCGAAATCATCGATCACCCTTGGTTTTTGGGCGTACAGTTTCACCCTGAGTTCACCTCACGCCTGCAAACCCCAAATCCTGCTATCTTGGCCTTTGTCAAAGCGACCCAAAACCATGTCGAAAGGTCTTGACGTTCCGCTGCTTAGTAAACAGCGGCTGATCGAAACTTTGTCACGTCGCTTCGAACATCATCGTGACTGCACGCTCTCTGATATTCCCAACCCTTCCTTGCTACACGATGCCGACCGAGCGGCGCAGCGTTTGTGTGATGCCATCACCAAAAGAGAGCGCATCGTTTTGGTGGGTGATTACGATGTTGACGGCGTCACCTCCACAGCGCTGTGCGTCCTCTTTTTTCGAGAAATCGGATATCCGCTTGAGGCCATCATCCCCAACCGCTTTAGCGACGGCTACGGCGTTTCGCCCAAAATCCTTGAGCGCATCGATGCCCATCTGATCTTCACCGTCGATAACGGTATCACCGCCATCGAAGCGGCGCAGGTCTGCAAGCAGCGCGGCATCGATCTGATCATCACCGACCACCACACGCCCTCACTCTGTCTGCCCGAAGCCTACGCCATTGTCAACCCCAGATTGCCGCAGTGCACCTACCCTTTCAAAGAGATCTGCGGGGCGCAGGTGGCATGGCTACTCATGGGGTTGCTCAAACAGAAACTGGGCCTCAAAATCGACATGAGCCAATACCTTGAACTCGTTGCGCTGGCAGTGGTCGCCGATGTAATGCCACTCGTGGGCATCAACCGCACCATCGTGCAATCAGGTCTGCGGCAAATGATGCAAAGCCACCGCCCATCTTCTCTGATAATCCGTGAATTTCTGGGCAAAAGCCGCATCAGCTCTGAGGATATCGGCTTTCAGATTGCCCCACGCCTCAACTCCGCCGGACGTATGGAAGAGGCGAGTATCGCCCTTGATTTTCTCATCGCCACCAGCACAGAAGAGGCATACCGGCACTTCGAACATCTCAGCCGACTCAACGACGAGCGCAAGATGACGGAAGCGCAAACAACCGAAGAGGCCGCCTTACATGTAAAGGCTGACGAGCGGATTATCGTCGTCGCAGGAGAAGGGTGGCATGAGGGGGTTGTTGGTATCATCGCGGCGCGGCTGGTACAGCAGTTTGGACGTCCCGCCGTCGTGCTCTCTATCGAAGGGGACCGCGCCAAAGGGAGTGCGCGTTCTTTGGGTGATGTCGATATTTTTGAATTGATCAAGACGCAAGAACCGCTGCTACAAAAGTTTGGCGGACACAAAATGGCCGCCGGATTGAGTCTACATGTAGCGCACATCGAAGCGTTTCAAGAGGGGATCAATACCGCTGCCGCAGCGCTGCCCGCTCAAGCTTTCATACCGATTGAAGAGATTGTAGGTGCGATTGAAGAGGATGCGATTGATTTTGAACTGCTCGATATCTTAGAGCGCTTCGAGCCTTACGGCGAAGCCAATCCACGCCCCAGATTTCTCGCCAAAGATGCCGAAGTGCTCAGCATCAAACTCTTTGGAAGCGACCGCAACCACAGCCGCGTAAGCCTACGCTTCACACCTATGGCCCGTCAAAGCCACGATCTACTCGCCTTCAAAGAGGTGCTCAGCGTGCCACAAAACCGACGCATGACCTGCAGCTATACCGTCAACAAAAACGAATACAACGGCAAGGTCTCCATCCAGCTCATGATCGAGCGGATTTACGCCTCTTCGTAAAGCTCGATCAGTAAGAAGTGCGCCCCTTGAGGATCGGTAGCGACCGCAAAATCGCCTACTCCTTCGACAAACATGACATCCGAAACCACGCTACCACCAAGCTGTTCTAGTCGATCAATCATCTCGTCTAAATCATCAACCTGTATATAGATCGCCCAGTGCGGCAACACACCTTCCCATTCGTCTTGAATTTCAAGCATACCGCCAATGGCCACGCCCTCTTTGCGAAACTGGGTGTAGGAGAACTCTTCATCACTCACCAAACCGTTCTGAGCTTCCCAGCCAAAGAGCGCTTCGTAAAAGGGTGAAGCGTTTTGAGTATCGAAGACATACAGCTCATTCCAGCCAATGGTATTGGCCTCCGCCATCCGCACCGAACGGGGTGATAGAGACTCCCACAGAGCCAAAAATGCGCCCTCGGGATCTTCAACCAGTGCCATTTTCCCCTCTTCACCAATCTCGAACGGCTCCATCACCACATCGCCACCCAGCTCAACAGCGCGCGCACATACCGCGTCAATCTCCTCTACCG
>DZBC01000131.1 GCA_022729835.1 Sulfuricurvum sp.
TTGTAGATGCCGTAGTTGTTGGGACCTCCCGAAGCCGTGGCCGTGACGTTGGTCAAGGTTGGGGAAGAGGTATTATTGTAGATGCCGTAGTTGTTGGGACCTCCCGAAGCCGTGGCCGTGACGTTGGTCAAGGTTGGGGAAGAGGTATTATTGTAGATGCCGTAGTTGTTGGGACCTCCCGAAGCCGTGGCCGTGACGTTGGTCAGGATCGGGGAAGAGGAGGTGTTATTGTAGATGCCGTAGTTGATGGTACCGCCCAAAGCCGTGGCCGTTACATTGGTCAAGGTTGGGGAAGAGGAGAAGTTGAAGATGCCGAGGTTCTCGCTACCCACCCCCAAAGCTGAAGCTGTGACATTGGTCAGAGTTGGGGAGGAGGAAATATTCCGGATGCCATAGTTACCGTTGCTACCCCCAGAAGCCGTGAGTGTTACATGATTCAGAATCGGGGAAGAGGCATTGTTATAGATACCGAAGCTATAAGTGCTACCACCGGTGTTTTCCACGCTCAGATCGCTCAATGTGGCATGGGTGGCGCCCATTATGATAGCGCTGGTTGCACCATCGCCTAACGAAATAGCCCCCTTAAGCAGCGTCGCCTGCTCTCCGGCACCTTTGAGCGTCACCCATGCTTTGAGCTGGATGGCCGTGGTCACAGTATAGACTCCGGGACCTACATAGAGGAGGTAGCGGTTGGTTTCACTGGCATCGGTGATGGAGTCCATAGCGGTTTTGACATCGGTGAACTGTGCGCCGGCTTGTGCGACCGTCACGACGTTTTTGATCTTTTTATTGACGGGAATGACGTAGAAATCGGCCCATGCGGGAGAGGTAAACATGAGTGCCATAAGCGCTACTGCGCCGAGTAGTTTTTGTGTGGTTCGGTACATTTTTAGCTCCTTGATTTGGTTTAGCTTTAGTTGAGCAAGTACATAATCACTGACGGCTGCATTGACTGGTGCAGCTCATACGCTCCTATATCAAACGCACTTCCAAACGGTCGCTTGATTCCATCAATATCCTCAGCAACACCTGACGCTACTGCCGCATCGATCGCGGGTGAGCCTCTCAAAAGTTTATAGTCAGCACCAAGCTTCGGATCAACGCCAAAACTATTGCCTGTTAGATGAATTTCCGGTGTCTCACCCTCTATGACGTCAGGATGGGTAACATCATGCGTCATCAGATGATCAAAATGCGCCACAATCGTCCCTTCACCTGCATCTTGACGAAACCACACCCCAGTAGGCAATCCGTCCAATATAGTGTTTTGCAAGAGTAGATTGATGCGTTTATCGACAACGGAAGGCGCTTCTACATGTAAAAAAGAGTCCATATTGTCACTATTATCCGCAACGGTGAGATGGGTAAGGTTGATGTCATACTGTTTGGTCGGACTAGGAATATGTATCAATGATCCTTCATGTGAGGGGAATGATGCGTTGCCTGTCAAGAGCAAGTTTTCTAACACCACCTGCTTTGAACTGCTTCCAGCGTCACGGATCATCAAAACAGACCCAGTACCCGCACGGTTGTTTTCAAAACGCGTCCGCGCAATGCTAAACGGCAATGCACTCGCTGGATCGAACGAAATCGCGCCTCCTTCGGTGGTTGCATTATTGTCTCTAAAAGTGCTGTCTGTAATGGTTATCGAACCTGAAGGCTGAAAAAATCTCACTGCTCCGCCTGTATCGGAAACACTATTTTTTTCAAAAACAGAATTGGATATCACATAATCAGTGCCATAAAAACTTGCTATTCCAGCCCCGCTAGAGCCAGGCGAGCCTACTTTATTGTTAAGCAAAGTCACATTTTCAAGTACAACTTGGCAATACCATAGAAAAATGCCGCCGCCATCACTATAAATGCTCGTAGTACTGGCAATATTGTTTTGGATGAGCATATTACGCAATGTAATATTGACATTCTTGACCCACAATCCGCCGCCGCAATCTGAAGAGGTGCGAGAGCAATTATGATTGCCAACACTATCGGCATTTCCCAAATCGCTGTAGTTGCCGTTTTGGATTGTAAAACCTTCAACCAGCATTGTAGGTAGCGGATATGAAACACCATAAAGCGTCATACCCCTGCCATTACCTTGTGCGTCTATGACACTTGAATACGCTTTTGGATTGGGTGTGTTCCAGTTGGCCACATTGAAACCGCCCCTGAGTGCAATGCTTTTATTGTTGACGAGGGCTACTTGTCGGAACACATAATCTCCACCGGGATTTGGAAGCGTCACATCGGCGCTACCCGTATAGACACCTTGAGCCACACGAATTTCATCACCAGAGGTAGCAGCAGCGTTAACCGCAGCTTGAATCGTAGCGTGCGCACTGGCGCAAACACTCATATCACAATTACTTGGTACAGGTGCCACACAAAGCACGGCACTCTGGACCACAATTGAAAAACCAAAAAACACCATACCGATTAACTTTTGCATTTTTTGCTCCTCTTTATTACATGTAAGATCACTGCAAGAGATACATGATCAACGCGGGGTTGGCACCGCCTTTGCGCCCAACACAACGACATATTGTAATCACTATTGTAAGTGATTTTTGCATCGTAATGATTTGGATCAGTATTAAAATCGGAGCCATTCATTGCATTAGCCAACGAACTGTTAGTTTTATGTTTGAACGTTTTTTTTGTTAAATTCTAATTTATGTGTATTTTAGTAACGTTTTATGCGTTATTTGGCCGCTTTCGCCCTTGCCAACAAAAGATTGAGCTCTTGTAGCATCTCTGCGTTGAGCGTTGTGAATGCTTCTATGTCCTCTGGCGTATATGACTCCGACTCGATCAAGCGCTCGGCACTCTGATGATGTACCACCATCTACTGCATCAACACATCCAAAAGTACAATCATGTGCTCATTTTCTGCTACGAACGCATCGAGGGTCTCTTTTGTGCAGGGCGCTTGCGCTTCTATAAGGAAGTCCGCTTTTTGGTGGATGGTGTAGTGCATCGTTGTAATTTCTTGAAAAAGCGGATTGACTGCATACTGCCGCGCCTCTTCTGAGAGCAGCCAAGCGCCAAAATAGCAAGTACGATGATTCATTAGCGGCAAATGGTCGCTTTGGTCATACATGTAACCCAAGAACTGCTCTAGCCAGAGGTGGTGTTCAATCTTGGCATGAATGATCGACCGATCGGCTAGATGCAACGGCGTGATCGAACGCCATGACGCGATGCCCTCCCAACGGTTCAAAAAATCCCCGATCGCCTCAGGCGCAAAAGGTTTGGCAATCAGATAGCCTTGTGCCTTTGTGCATCCCAAAGAGAGCAAAAGCCGTCCCTGCTCCTCAGATTCCACTCCCTCAGCGATAACCTCGCATCGAAAAGCCTGCGAAAGCGCAATCGTGGCTTCAATGATCGAAAGATTTCTGCGTGTCTTAAAGAGGTCTTGCACAAAACTTCGGTCGATTTTGATTGTATCGACACTCATCTGTTTGATGTATTCAAGCGAAGCATAGCCGGTACCAAAATCGTCAATGGCGATTTTAAAGCCCATCGCCCTAAGCGCTTCAAGAACCTTGATCGTCGCCTGAAAATCGGCGATACCGATGCTTTCAAGTAGCTCAAACTCGATCTTTGAAGCATCCACGCCACAACGCTCGATCCGCTCTTTTAATAATGAGGTCAAATCCGGAATATGAAAAAAGTTGATGGTGCTGTTAATGCTGATACTTATCTCCAAGCCCTGTTTTTTCCAGGTCTGAAGCTGGATACACGCGCGCTCAAACACCCACATATCGATCCGCCGCATCAAAGCGCCATGGCTACTGACTTGCGGTAAAAACGAGTCGGGATAGCAGAGATCCTTGCCCGGACACGCCCAGCGCAGCAACGCTTCAAATCCGATCACACGCCCGTTGTGCATCTCAACCTGAGGCTGATAGTGCAACACAAACTCCCCCTCCTCCAAAGCGGTCTCCATGGAACGGATCAGTGCATTTTGGCGGGCAATACGCTGTGAAGCTTCATGGTCAAAAAAGTGATAACGCCCTTTTCCATCTTGCTTGGCGTTGTACATCGCCTGATCGGCTTGACGCAGCAGCACTTCCGTACCGACCTTCGCTTTTTGATCAAAGCTGCTCACCCCGATACTGGCCGAAACCACCAGTTGATGATGATCATAGGCAATCGGCTCTTCAATGTGCTTCAAAAGACGCACCAACAGCGGTTCCGCTTCATCCAGCGATTGTAGTTGCGACAGCACGACGACAAACTCGTCGCCACCCAAACGCGCAGCAATATCACTGGCACGCAACGTCTGGCGGATACGCCGCGCCGTCTCTTTAAGCACGTAATCTCCAGCGTCGTGCCCATAGAGATCGTTGACCTCTTTGAAACCGTCAAGATCGATAAAACAGAGTGAAAGCACTCCGCCGTTTCGCCCTACATGTAACATCTCTTGCTCCAGCAACTGCGTCAGCAAATTGCGGTTGGGCAGATTGGTGAGTGCGTCGTGATAGGCGATATGCTGAAGCTGCTCCTCTTGTGCCTCAAGCACGCTAATATCCGAAAAAAGGGCAATAAAGCTCTTGGCGTGAATCTCATCTTCTACCACGCTGATTGTCATCCATACGGGGTAGCGATGTCCATCTTTATGGCGGCACCAGAGCTTCTCTTGCCACTTTCGCTCGTGCGCGATGATACGATCCATCCCTTCCAATGCTACACCATTTTTACTCTCTCTGGAGAGTACAAAGGAGAGCGGTTTGCCGATCACTCTGGCTTTGGAATAGCCCGTGACCGCCTCAAAAGCGGCATTGACATGCGCGATGCCGAAATACTCATCCATAATCACCACCGCATCATGGGTGTTGTCGATCACACTTTGCGAGAGTCTAAGCCGGTAGAGTAGCTCTTGATGCTCGCACGCTTGCTGCAACTTCTCCTTGAGCATGAGCAGATCAATCGGTTTGTATTCATAGTAGCGGATGCCCAGATTCAGCGCGTCATGCAAATAGCGGTTTTCTGTATGGGCCGAAACCACCACTATGGCCACTTCAGGATCAATCGCCAAAATAGAGCGTGCCATCTCCAAGCCGCCCAAACGCGGCATCTTGATATCGGTGATGACTATCTCACTGCGGTGGCGTATGTAGAGATCCAAGCCCTCTTGACCGTCGTAAGCGATATGCACCTGAGCAAAAAAGAGGCTCAAATAGTCCCGCATCAAGTCGCAAATATCGGCCTCGTCATCGACAAAAAGAACCGATTTTTGGGACAAACACATCGAATGCTCATGCATAAGGCAACCTGATAATGATCTCGAACCCGCCGTCTCGATTGGCCGCTTCGATACGGCCGTGCATATTTTTCGTCACGATAACTTGTGTCATATAAAGCCCGGTTCCCGTCCCCTTACCCGGATCTTTCGTCGTAAAATAGGGCTCAAAAATCCGTTCCATGATGCTTGGATTAACTTCTAAAGCGTTGTCCCAGATACGCAGTGCCATCTGTTCCTCTTCACGCACCACAGAGACAACAATCAGAGGCTCATAGTCGCCCCTCTCTTGCAATGCCCGCCGCTCATCAATCGCATCTTTCGCATTGAGCAAAATATTGATCAGCGCCTGTCGCAACTGGTTTTCAGATCCGCTTACATGTAAGGCTTCATCCAGCTCAATACGGGTTACGATTCGGTGGCTGTCAAACTGCGCCTTGAGGAGTAAAAAGGTGCTCTCCACACTTTTGCGCACATTGAAGCGGGCATCCATTTCAGTCGGTTTGAAAAAGTTACGAAAATCGTCAATGGTTTCGGACATGAAGCGAATCTGTTTCATGCTCTGGTCCACCGCGCGCTCAAAGTAGGCTTCATCGAGTAAGTTGCGCTCATACATCTCCTGAAGCTGTTGAATCTGCAGGGCAACAAAATTGAGCGGCTGACGCCAGTTGTGCGCAATCGCGCCGATCATCTCTCCCATCGACGCCATTTTCGACTGCTGGATAAGCAACTGCTCTTGGGCGCGCCGCTTAGAGACCTCTTCCTTGACTCTCAGCTCCAACCGTTCTTCGTTTACATGTAACTGTTGATTCAGCACAATCAGCTCAGCCGCATGTGCCTCCGCTGCATATAACGGCGCATCCGGCCACCAATCGCGCAGAACATCCGGCCACTTGG
>DZBC01000007.1 GCA_022729835.1 Sulfuricurvum sp.
GAGCCGACACCTCCGGCTTTGGCTGAATCACTAAAAACAAACCACCGTTTATGCTTTTGAGCCATTACATGTAAGCACTCTGCATCCAGTGGTTTGACAAAACGCAAATCCAACAGTGCCGCCTTGCGCGAAAGCAACGCCATGGTCTGGGCGGCGCGACCCACTCCATTGCCATAGCCAATCATAAGTAGCGCACCCTCCTCCTCGCGCAGCACCTGTGCACGCCCCAGTTCAAAAGGAAGAGATTCGGGCAGATCCACATCGATAAAACTGCCGCGCGGATAACGCAACGCACAGGGTCGATCAAACGCATGAGCAAAACCTACCGCTTGATGCATTGAGCGCTCATCCCGCGGTGCTAGAAGTGTCATATTGGGGATAAGACGCAAAAAACTGATATCAAAGACCCCCTGATGTGTCTCACCGTCTTCACCTACGATGCCAGCACGATCGAGTGCAAAAACCACCGGCAGATTCATCAAGCACACATCATGAATCACCTGATCATAACCACGCTGCAAAAAGGTCGAATAGATCGTACAAAAGGGTTTGAACCCCTCCTTGGCAAGTGAGGCCATCGACGTCACAGCATGCTGCTCGGCAATCGCAACATCCCAAAAACGCTCAGGATAAGCCTCCATCAAGGCGCTCAAACCCGTACCGCTGGGCATAGCAGCCGTCACACCGACCACCTTTTCATCCCTCGCGGCTACATGTAAGAGTGCATCGGCATAGATCTGCGTCGCACTCTTCTCCTTCACCTTTTTGCTCGCCTTGCCGCTCTCTAGATCAAATGGCCCGACCCCATGCCACTGCTCATGATGCCCTTCAGCGATTTCGTACCCCTTGCCCTTGATCGTCTGAGCATGAATGATCACCGGCTTTTTGAGCGCTTTGGCAATTTCATAAGTATCAATCAACTGTTTGAGGTTATGTCCATCCACCGGCCCAATGTACTCGATGCCCATCTCCTCAAAGATGATCCCCGGCGTAATCAGCTTAAACGACTCCTCAAAGCGTTTGGCTAAGTAATGTGCTCCCTCTCCGAAATTGTCCACAAACTGCTCTACGTTACGCTTAATACGCTGATAAAAGGGGCTGGCCATGGCCGAACTAAGCACTCTACTGATTGCACCGATGGGCCTAGCAATACTCATTTCATTATCGTTGAGAATGATCACCATCGGATATTTGTGCTCTCCTAGCTCATTGAGCGCTTCATACGCCATTCCAGCACTCATCGCCCCATCGCCGATCATCACCACCGGCACGCGAAAGTGCTGCTCTTTTTTAAGCGCAATCGCTTTGGCTGCTCCAACCCCAAGTGAAATGGAGGTTGAACTATGTCCTGCCACGAAATAGTCGTAATCAGATTCGGAAGGTTTTGTATAGCCGCTGATGCCCTCAAACTGCCGCAGAGTCTCAAACGCATCCCATCGACCTGTAAGTAGTTTGTGGGCATACGCCTGATGTGACACATCAAAAATAAATGGATCACACGACACATCAAACACCTTGTGCATGGCCACGATCAGCTCAGTGGCACCGAGCGTCGAACTCAAATGACCACCATTATGGCTGACCACTTCAAGTATCCGCTCTCTAATCTGTGCACAAAGCACCTCGAGCTCTTTGATAGAATAATTTTTAATATCAAGTGGTTGGTTATTCACCCAAAGCTGCCTTTTTGACGCGTTCATAGCGTTTCATAATTTCCGAATCGATATTGCCCGAATCGCTCAGTGCAATCACACCGCCCGGACTGACGGCACCATCGGAGACAATGCTGACATAAGCCAGCGCACCGATCTTCTCAGAGACCGCGCCGTGATCTTGTGGATTAACCTTAAGCGTGACGCTCGCGCTCCCTTGCAGATCAGTGATGAGTTTAGCGGAGAGCTTAGCGGCAATCGCGCCGGAACGCTCGCTCACCTCCATAAACACGACCTCTTTGGCAATATCTACGGCGGCATGTGTCAGCTCATGCTCAATCCGCCCAAGCGCCGCATGAAATTCGCCTGCGCTGCGCTCTAGCGTCTGAATCGATTTAGCGAATTGATCCAACTTTGTCGCTACTGCCGCGTCTTGCTCCTGTTTCATTTTGGCGCGCGTCTCATTTACGCCCTTCTCAAAGGCCTCTTTTTGGACTGCAGCGGACTTCACTTTAAACGCCTCCTCCTGATCTTCAAGCTTCATCTGCAACTTAATGAAATTCGACGACATTTCATCCGTTTTTTTAAGTAAAGACTCAACCAGAGCGTCCCTAGATGCAGAAGAGATCGTATGCGATTCGACAGGATCACCCTTTGGCGCCGGATGATTTGGCTCAGGGACCGATTTGGCCAGAGCTGTTTCAGGCTGTGGCTCTTCGCCTTGAGCTCCCATCGAAAAGACTTTGAATTTGTATTTGTTGACACTGTGCGCATCGAAACCTTCTTTGGTAATAACGACGTCCATGACTATTCAACCATCTCATCGGTCTCACCAATCTGCAAGACGCCCTGCTCTGCCAACTGCTGCACCGCATCGACGATGCGGCGCTGCGCGGATTCGACCTCTTTGACCTTGACGGCACCCAGAAATTGCATCTCTTCCACAAAAGCATCTTTGGCACGTTCAGACATGTTGGCAAAAAACTTATCGCGCAACTCTTCAGGCGCACTTTTCAGTGCCAGCATCAAGTCTTGTTTGTCTGCCACTTTCAAAATCTCGCGCACTCCGTTGTTGTCCAAGTCGGCAATATCTTCAAATGTAAACATCATCTCTTTGATGGAAAGGGCGAGCGCCTCATCCATCTGCTCAATTTGCGAGAGTGTTCCCTTAGACGCCTTTGCGCCCAGACGATTGAAGATATCGGCTACTGCGCGTGGGCCACCAACCTCGACTTTGTAGCTCGCGAGCGATTCGAGCTTGGATTCGAGCACTGCACTGACACGTTTGATAATCGAGGGCGAAATATCCCCCAGTTTGGCCATACGCATGGCCACTTCGGCGCGCATATCATCAGAAAAAAAGCTGATTGTCTCTGCAGCAGCCGTAGGGTCCATATGGGCTAAAATAAGCGCCACGGTCTGCGGATGCTCATTGACAATAAAGTCGGCCAACTGTTGTGGTTTTATTTTTGAGAGGTACGCAAAGTTTTGGCTGTTGGACATCGTTTTTGAGAGACGATCCAGAATTTTCTTGGCCTCTTCAGGCCCAAGTGCTTTGTATAGAATCTCTCTGGCGTATTCCAAACCACCGGAACTCAAATACTGATTGGATGTGATAATTGCATAAAACTCCTCCAGCACAGTCAACGCAATGGCCCGTTCAACCGACTTGTTGATCGCAATATGCTTCGATATTTCGGTAATCGCCTCAATGGATAGAGAAGAGAAAATTGAAGCCGTAATATCCTCTCCCATCTGTAAAAGAAAAATGGCAATTTTTTCAGCCATACCCATTTCATCAAAATGGGCTTGCTGTGTAGGGGAGAGCTTCATAGATTACTCCTTGAAGGATTTGGATTCACTCAGGGTTCCCTCTTCACTCAAAAGAGCCTGCAGCAGTGAAGCAATTTCATCGGGGCGCTCTTCAGCGATATTACGCATTTTCTCGAGCAGTACATCATGCTTGAGGTCATCTTCGCTAAAGCCCTCACTCATGCCCAACTGATCCTCGACACGCTTGCGCATCTGCTGCGCCTTTGCAACAAGGTCCTCTTGATCATCGTCTTCAATATGCAAAATCGGCTTTTCAAGCTCTTCTTCGTCACGACTAATCTCAAGCATACGCTCCGCAAAAGGAGCAATCACTTTTTTATAGGCAACAAACAACACTACAAAAGCGAATAGATACTGCAGTAAACCGCTGAAGGGAGAGACGTAGGCATTTAGAATCTCCTGCATTTTTGTCGCACCTGTCATGCCATCGAGTTTCTCCTGCGTCGCTTCGAAGGGAAAGTTGTGTACCGTTACCTTATCGCCACGTCCTTCGTCGATACCGATCGACTGGCGTACCAAAGAGGTAATCGCTTGTAATTGGCTCTCATCAAGGGCCACATATTCACGATCCGACGTCTCTTCGCCGTCTTCACCTCTCTTATTGCGGTACTTTCCATCGACGACGACAGCAGCGCTGACACGTTTGATTTTAGCAAACTCTCCCTTGGAGGAGGAGACTGTCTTGGAAATTTCATAATTGGTCGTCGTGGTGCTTTTTTCGTACTTCTCGCCATTTTTTTGTGCCGAAAGCCCCGCAACTGGACCGATATTGCTTACCGTTCCAGGGACACCGCCTACTTCGGCAGGGGCCATCCCTTCACGTTTTTCCTCACTATTTTGCTCGCTGCGTACGATATTTTCAGGATCAAAGGTTTCAGACGTATAACTCTCCTGCGAAAAATCATACTCTATCGTCACCGTCGCGCGCACACGATCGTTGCCGCCGATAAACGGAGAAAGCACCGCAACAATCTTCTCCTCTTTTTTCTGCTCCTCTTTATGCTTGAAGCGCTGCTGTATGGAGGAGAGCTCGCCTAGCTCATCCACTCCCTCGCTCTCTCCGAGCGATTCACCCTCATCGCTCACTAAAGTGACATTCTCCATCTTCAGCTTGGGCACTGAAGCCGCCACCAAATTCTTAATTCCGCGTATCTGCTTGGGAGAGAGCTTGCGATCCTGCTTTAGCTTGATCATCACCGAAGCGGTCGGCGGCACCTCTTGGGAGACAAAGAGTGACTCTTTGGGTAGGGCCAGATTGACACTAGAGCGCTCTACTGGAGAGAGCGCATCAATCGTACGCGCGAGCTCGCCTTCTAGTGCCCGCAAAAACTTAATATCCTGATCAAATCTCGTCGCCCCGAAATCTTGCTGATTAAAAAGCTCAAACCCTACCCCGACATCTTGTGCAATGCCCTGGGAAGCGATGGTGATGCGCTCACGATAGAGATGCTCTAGCGGTACTTCAATTACATTGTCTCTGGGAATACGGTACGGAATCTTCTCTTTTTCCAGATGCTCGATCACCTTGGCCGCGTCGGCACTGCTGAGATTTTCAAATAGGGGGCGATACTCACTTTGTCCCGAATTACTCGAAGTATAAACCACAAAAAAAATCAAAAACCCCACAATTCCGGCCACAGCTCCAGCGACAATCACTTTTTGATTGAGACTTAGCTTGCTGTAGAGTACCGACAGTTGCGCGACGAGGGCTTTGAAATCCATCGGGAATCACCTATTCCTTGAGTAGATGATCAAAAAGTTCAAAAAATCGGTCATTTTCAGAGGGTGTGCCAATCGTAACGCGAATGGAATTCAAGCCATAACTCGCCAGATCACGCACAATCATCCCCTTAGACAAAAGTGTCTGTGCGATTTTGGTACCGTTCATCGGTGCTTCAAAACAGAAAGTGATGAAATTGGTATAACTCTCAATATACTCAAGCCCACGCTCTTTGGCAAAGGCTTCATAACGTGCCATCTCTGAAAAATTGCTCGCCACACTCTGCTCAATAAAAGCCTCATCTTCAAGGGCCACAGTCGCGGCTTCAAGCGACAAGGTCGTGATGTTAAACGGGGGTCTGAGTTTATAGAGTGCTTCAATAATTGGCTCCGAAGCGATACCATATCCGACCCGCATACCCCCTAACCCATAAGCTTTGGAAAAAGTGCCCAGATAGAGCACATTATCAAAGTGCTTTATCAAACTTTGTGCATCGAGTGCCTTTGCAGCGTCTCTGGCGCGCCCATATTCCATATATGCACCATCCACGATCACGAGCGTATCACTGTCGATCTTCTCCATAAAGGTGAACAGGCTTGCCGCGTCAATCGCATCACCGATAGGATTATTGGGAGTGCAGATAAAAATGATCGAAGGTTTGTGGGCCTGATAAAGCGCATAAAACTCCTCTAAATCGTGATGGCGCGATGTTGTACGCAAGACCGGAGCACCGACATGCTTAGCGTAAATCTCATACATGGCAAACGTGACAGCACTCATCAAGACCGGCCTAGAAGGGCCGGCTTTGGCATGTACGGCAAACTCGATTACCTGATCACTACCTGATCCGATGATAACTTTTCCTGCATCAACTCCGTAGCGTTTGGCCAGCGACGCTTTGAGTTTGTACATCGAATCATCCGGATATCGGGCCATTTTAGAAAGGATATGCTCCACCGCTTGGCTTACATGTAACGAACATCCATACGGATTTTCATTACTGGCGAGCTTGACAATCGCCTCTGGGGCAATGCCGAATTCACGAACGACAAGCTCAATGGGCTTGCCCGCTTCATAGGTTTTGATCGATTCGAGCGTAGAATTAAATTGCATGTTCTCCCTTTGCATAGCTTCCCAACCATGTGATTTCGTCACTGTGTTTTCGCAGCACCTGCTGCACCGCCTGCTCTTCAATATGTCCGTAAAAATCGATGAAAAACCAATATCCAAAACTCTTTTCGTCCCTAGAAGGTCGGCTCTCGATTTTGCTCATATTCACTTTGCCCTCGTCAAAATCACGCAGAAAATGGGCAAGTGCACCCGGTTTTTGGGCATCTTTGAGGCGTACGAGAATCGAGGTTTTGTCATCTCCGCTGGGGAGGTTCTCGAAGTCGCTGAGAATCACAAAACGGGTGTGGTTGTTGTGAATATCCTCAATGTTTTCAAACATGCTCGGAATTCCGTAGAGTTTCGCCGCGATATGCGAGCAAATGGCCGCCGATTCAGGATCATGTGATGCCATAATCGCGGCTTTGGCTGTAGATTCGACCGGAATATGCTCGATACTATCAAGACCATGTTCGCTCAAAAAGGCGCGGCACTGCCCAAAGCCCTTGTCTTTGGAGTAGATCCGCTTAACATCAGATAGTTTGTGCGCTTTGGTGGCAAAAGCCATATGGATGCTCATGTAAAGTTCAGCAACAATTTTCATCGGTGACGCCGCGAGTAAATCAAGTGTTTCTCCCACTACTCCGTCGCGGCTGTTCTCAATCGGCACCACCCCAAATTTGGCCCGTTTTGCCTCGATGGTACGAAACACCGCTTCAATGGAACCCATGGATAGATAATCGCTCATGGCCCCAAAACGCGACTCCGCCGCCTGATGGGTGAAACTACCCTCAGGCCCCAGATAAGCGATGCGCTCAGGCAACTCCAGATTGCGTGCAACGGCAAAAATCTCCAGAAAAATCGCTTCAATTGCAGAGCGATTGAGCGGGCCTTCATTGCGCGCACTTAGGCGCTCTAGTATCTCTTTTTCGCGCTCAGGTCGATAGACGGCTGTTTTGGTTTGGTGCTTGATCTCTCCCACGCGCTGCACTACTTTCATCCGCTCATTGAGCAGCCCAAGAATGTTATCATCAATCGTATCGATAACGTCGCGGCACTCCTGCAAGGTCTTCATAGTCTCTCCATTAAGGCTTCTAAATTGGTATCTATCTGATCTGGTTGCAGCGCATCGCCTAGCAAGGCCACTTCATCCATACTCCGCACCTTTCCGCTCAGTACCAGATGGGTGCGCATACCGCGCTTTCTAGCTCCGTAAAGATCGCCCACCGCATCGTCGCTGATCATGTACACCATCTCAAACAACGCCTCGGGCGCCTGTCGGCGCAAGCGCTCAAGTGCCGCATCAAAAAATGCGTCGCTGGGTTTGCCCACAACCCTATAACGTACGCCTGTAGCGTAGGCGAACATCCGGAGCAAAGCCCCCACGCCAGGATAGCGCTTCTCTCCAAGGGCATAGGTGCTCGTTTCATGCATTCCATAAAGCGGTACACCTTGTAGCAACAGATCAATAATATGGGCACACTCCTCAAAGCTATAATCAGATTTGACCGATAATAAAACTGCGTCAGGATTGCGATCATCGAGTCGATAGCCCATCCCCTCAAGTACCCCTAGAAATGCATCATAGCCGTACGCCGCGAGGCGTGATCCACTTGGCAGATATTCTTGAAGCAGCATCAGCGGATCAAGATAACGCGCCTCGTCAATCGCCAAACCAAGCCCCCATAGATAGCCCAAGAAGGCGGAGCTCTCGATCATGCTGTTGTTGGTAACGACCACATAAGGAATCTTTTTGCGATTAAGACGCTCCACAAAAGCCACGGCTCCAGGCAACGGCAGACGGTTGGTATCGTCGATCAACGTCCCCTGCACATCCAAAAAAATCATTAAAGTTCCAGAAATTCTTTTTCATTAGCAATGATCTCTTCATAGCTTTCACGGCGGCGAATCAGACGCGCTTCGCCTCTCTCTAACGCCACCTCGGCAGAGCGTCCGCGCGTATTGTAGTTGCTACCCATCCCAAAACCGTAGGCACCCGCACTCTCCAGCACCAGCAGATCATTATGCGCCATCATCGGCAACGGATATGATTTGGCCAGAAAATCACCGCTTTCGCAGACAGGACCAACGATATCCGCCGCGCTCGCCTCGCCTGTCTTGCCCAGCGCATTGACATGATGATAGGCGTTGTAAAGACTGGGGCGAATCAGATCGTTCATGGCTCCGTCCACCACAACAAAGCGCTTATCTCCGTTGCGTTTTTCATAGAGCACTTTGGTGAGAAAGTAGCCCGCATTTGCGGTCAAAAAGCGGCCCGGCTCACACACCACGGTCATATCCAAACCGGTGAGTGTAGAGAGAATTGCCTGAGCGTACTCATAAGGCGCAATAGTCTGCTCCTCTTTGTAACGCACCCCAAGTCCCCCACCGATATCAAAAAACTTCAACTCGATCTTCAACGCCGCCAAGGAGCGCACCAGATCAGCGACAATCTCTGCGGATTCACGAATGGGAGAGAGTTGGGTAAGTTGACTGCCAATATGAAAATGGATCCCCACTGGCTCCAACGATGGGGCATTTTTGGCGCGGATATACATTCGCTTTGCACTTTCAAGATCGACGCCGAATTTGTTGGCGTGCAATCCCGTAGAAATGTAAGGATGGGTTTGCGGATCGATATTGGGGTTAACCCGCACGCTGATACGGGCCACCTTGTTTTTGGAGGCGGCAATCGTCTCCACGCGCATCAGCTCAGCTTCGCTCTCGACATTAATGTAGAGAATATCAGCATCAATCGCTTCGACAATCTCCTCGTCACGCTTGCCCACCCCGCTAAAAATGATGCGATATTTGGGCACGCCGCACATCAGTGCGCGGCGCACCTCACCGATCGAAACACAATCTGCACCTGAACCCATTTTGGCAAAATGACGCACCACACTCAGATTGGAGTTGGCCTTGACTGCATAGGCAAGCAAGGACTTTCTTCCACGAAATGCCTCTTTAAGCGCTTCAAATTGTGAAGCCATGTAGTCGAAATCATAAACATACAACGGCGTCTCAAACTTCTCTGCCAATGCGTGAAAATCGATCACCCCAACTCCTCGTCTTGATAATCGCTTATTCTATCCAAAAGCGGCTTACATGTAAGCGTTTAAGGCGTCAGGCGCCTCACGCGCAGACGGTTTTTATTCCAAATCCCAAACGCAACGGCGTACAAAAACGCCACCGGTACCACGACCCCGACTTCACCCGAAATGGTTTTGTTATTAGAGAGTTCAATCATCATAAAGAGCAGCGCCCAGAGCACCAAAGTCCCCAAAATCGCACCAAAACTAAAGAGAGAAAGATTCAAAAAGCGAGGACTAATCGGTACGAAGAAAAACAATATGATCATCAATGCCGGCACAAAAAAGGGGTGAATAAACATCCGATAGAGAGCACTTTTGATCCTATCGGTGTTAATGTTCTGACCTTGCAGTAGACGCATAGCGTCAATCGCATCTATGATGGTGTAGTTGACCTTGCCCTCATATACCTGATCAAGTATTTTGGGGCGAAAATCCTTGAGTAGCTTCAAGTTCTCTTCCTCTGTCATCCGCGCCCCTTCGCCACTCAGACTTAAAAGATCAGGCTTCGTGATGCGCTGCGCCTTGTCAATATGCCAATAGTGGCCTTGATATCGGGCTTCGTCTGCAATAATGACAAAACGCAAATCTCCTTTTTCAACCCCAAAGATCCGAATATCAAAAGCCTGCTCTTGCAATGGATCAAGCCGTCCAAAATAGATGTATTGCTCACGATAGGTAAAGAAGAGATGCTTCGTCGGTTTGATGAACTGCGAAGTGGCCCGAAGATTATTGGCATACTCATCTGCTCTGGCAAATGACGTCGCATGCAGTGCAATATAGAGCAAGACGATCACACCAGAAACCACAACGAACGGGCGCAACACATCCGTTTTACCATAGCCCAGTGCATAAAAAGCCACCAGTGCATTGGTGCGGATTAGCTGAATACTTGTCGCAATCATCGCAAAGATCAGACTCAAAGGCAGCATCATATCGATCGCAAAAAAAGATCTCATGACCACATAAATCAAAATGAGATTGGCGGAAGGCGGAAGATCCTTGGCTACCTGAATAAAATCAAATCCAACCATAAAAAAAACCAATGCAAATAAAATGATCATAATATATTTGAGATAGTGCATGGCAACATAACGAAACAGGAGCATTCAGAGGCCTTGGAGAGCTTACATGTAAGCCTTATTGTAGCGAAGAACGTTTGAGTGAGTACTGAGAGGCCACCTCATCGAGACTCTTGTGCCACAGCGCTTCAATCGCATCCGCAGCTTGCGCAATCCACCCCGGCAGATGCGGCTGTTGCGAAGGTGAAAAGTCACCCAGTACATAAGAAGCGACCTCCCCTTTGTGTTGCGGCTTATCGATACCCATGCGCACCCGCACATAGCTATTGCTGATCATCGCATCGGCTGATTTGAGACCATTATGTCCGCCGTGTCCGCCGCCGTGTTTGAAGCGCAAAGCACCAAAAGGAAGATCTAAATCATCATGAACAACCACAACGCTTTCGATTTTATAAAACTGCCGTACCGCTTGAATGGAGCGTCCAGAGAGGTTCATGTAGGTGGTGGGTTTGAGGAGAAAGTGTTCGGCGCACTTATAGAGTTCGCCTTCGAAGCTGCTTTTGTTAATGGGATCACACCGATGCCTACGAAGTAGTTCATCAATCACCATAAACCCGATATTGTGACGGGTTTTGGCATAGGTCGACCCGGGGTTTCCCAGACCGACGATCAGCATTATTTAGCTTTGATGATACTCATCACCGAAACACGCTCGGAATCGGTAAAGGTGACGTTATCGATCTTAGGTAGATCGCGGATCAGCATAGAATCGCCAAGATCCAAATCAGAAACATCTACCGTCAACACAGAGGGAAGATTCTCAATAGCCGATTTGACGCGCAAGCGCTGTTTGGCGATATAAAGCATCCCTTTGTTTTTCAAACCAACCGGAGAACCGACGGTAGCAACAGGTACATGATAATGGGTCACGACGCCGCTTTGCGCGACCATCAGATCAACATGCAACAAAATCCCGGTAACCGGGTGAGATTCATAGGCTTGAACCACCACATTCATCTCTTTGTCCGCGATTTTAATCGGGAATGCCAAGGCGGTTTTATTGCGAACAGCACGGATGTAATCGTTCATTTTGAACGCGGCGTGGATGTTTTCCAGACCTTTTCCATAAATATTCGCAATTAGATAACCATCTCGGCGCAGCGCTTTAACTGAGCACTTACCGGTACTCTCTCTAAGAATGCCTTCAAGCATTACAAATCCTTTGATAAAAAATGAGTGAAATTTTACCAAATAAACAATTAATTTCTCTTGAGAGAGAAGATTTCTTCCTCAGCGAACTGTCTTGTCTCTCTCTTTTCGGGCGCTTGCGTGTTGCTTATTTTGGCACGCGTATTGAGCCCTTCCATACGCAGTTTCAAATCTGAAGGCGAAGTTGCAAACTCAAGTGCTTTGTCCGCCGCGATCCTGCCGGCGTTATAAAGATCCAAAATTGCCTGATCAAAACTCTGCGAACCATAAATATCTTTACCCTCTTCGATGGCATCGCGAATCTCGACATCACGATTGTCCATGATGAGCTGCTCGATCCGCGCCGTTTTAACCAATACTTCTAGCGCCGCAACCCGCTTGTTATCGACAGTTGGGATCAGGCGTTGTGATATGACCCCCTGCAAAACCGATGCAAGCGTCATACGAATACGATTCTGCTCACCTGTGGGAAAGGTTGAAATAATCCTATTGACCGTCTCCTTGGCATCTAGGGTATGCAAGGTCGAAAAGACCAGATGGCCCGTATCGGCAGCATGCAGTGCGATCTCAATCGTTTCAAGGTCGCGCATCTCACCAACAAGAATGATATCAGGGTCTTCACGCAAGGAGGCACGTAGTGCATTGGCAAAGCTATGGCTATCTTGACCGATACTACGTTGATTGACAATACATTTACGGTCTTTATGGACGAATTCGATCGGGTCTTCAATCGTGATAATATGGCGTCGGCGCTTCCAGTTAATCTCGTTAATCAGAGCCGCGAGCGTCGTTGACTTACCGCTACCCGTCACTCCTGTCACCAATACCAACCCGCGTTCGGCCACCGTAAATTTGTTGACGACAGCAGG
The DNA here is from genome assembly GCA_022729835.1 of Sulfuricurvum sp. Classification (GTDB taxonomy): domain Bacteria; phylum Campylobacterota; class Campylobacteria; order Campylobacterales; family Sulfurimonadaceae; genus JAFGUB01. Next base: position 12,502 of record DZBC01000007.1, read on the forward strand.
AAGACCCAGCTCTTCAATGGAGAGAATTTTGACGGGAATCACACGAAAGACCGCCGAAACACCCTCCATCTGAAAAAAAATATTGACGCGAAATCGGGTGTTGTCATCAAAAGGATAGGTGAGGTCGAGCTCTTTTTTCTCGACAAACTCCCCAAAGCGATGCCGCAAAAGCTCTTTGGCAAACGTGAGCCCCTCCTCTTTGGAAAAAATCTCACCCGAAATCGGTACAATCTCTCCATTAACACGAGCCCGAACGACCGCATTAGATTTGATGTGTAGATCACTCCCCCCGCTTTGAACCATTCGGGTTAGATAGCTGCGCACTTTTTTGAGTGTTTCAAAGGTCAGTGACCCGACATCTACATGAAAATCTTCTTGCATTACTCCTCCCTTAAGGCGTCTAAAATCTCTCCGAATGCAAGCTTAAACGCTTCTAACCCCTCATGCATCAACACATCGATCTCGGCGTCGATGTCAATACCTGCAGCCACAACCGCTTCAAAATGCCGTTCAATCATCTCCGCATCCAGCGGCAGCTTGATCTGTCGGTCTTGACCGGATACGAAGGCTTCAATGGTGGCAATCGGTGCCGTATTGACACTGTTTGACGCTAAAAGGGCATCGATATAATAAGCTGGATGCAACGCGTCGCCTTTGACACCGGTACTGGCAAAAAGCGTACGGCAGTTTGGCACATTCATCGAACATACAACATCATAGATGGCGGCTGCATTGTAGATCCCGCTTAGCGCTATAGGCACCCCCGCAGCCTGAAGCCGGTCATCCAAAGCGCGGTCAAAGCGGCTTACAAACACACTAATGACCGTCGAAACAGGCCGCTTAGAACGCTCCAATCCCTGCGCAAAGGCTCTGGCACACGACGCGGCTTGCGCTTTGGAAAAGATAAGCGTCGCATTGACAGCGATCCCCTCGCCCACCAGTGTGCTCATCGCTTTGTATCCTGCCTCGGTTGCTGGGACTTTGATCATCACATTGGGTCGATCAATAAGTGTATGTAGCCGACGCCCCTCCATGATCGTAGCCTCCGCATCATCGCATAAAAAAGGATCCACTTCGATGCTCACAAAACCGTCGTCTCCGGCCTCATATAGCGGCAACAGCAGATCCGCCGCGCTGCGAATATCACTAATCGCCAACGCTTCATAGCGCTCCTTGGGTGCAACACCGCGCAGTGCTGCAAGCTGGGGTGTATAGGCTTTGGAGGTTAAAAAGGCGCTTTTAAAGATAGAAGGATTGGAAGTTGCCCCATTGACGATGCCTTGATCGATCAACACTTTAAACCCGTTTTGTAAGAAGTCGCGTTCGATGAAATCGGCCCAAAGGGAAAATCGGCTTTCGCTTAAATACATGGCTCGCCTTTATGCAAAGATTAGAAATAATAGTCCAGAAGCGCTTTGAAACGGTTTTCATCTCTCCCGTCACGGCCGAGAAAACGATATTCGACACCCAAGCCAGTATCTGAACGCAGCATCACGCGTTGCGTCGCTTTAAACAGGTGCTGCCTGTCTCCATCATAATAGAGGCGATAGCCGTACTCCCAAGCACTATACCAGCCTTGAGCCAGACGTAGCAAGGCACCTGTAGTGCCCATCAATCCGGCTTTGGGTTGTTGCGGATCATAATACGCAAACGGTTCAGCCAGAAGGTACATGTAACCATAGTCTCCACCCCACGAAGCACCCGCGCCCAATCTTGCATGAAGACGCAGTCGCTCATCCGAGGCATCCCTATCCCAGCCTAAGCGCATACGCCATGAAAATGGCGTAAAAAAATCCCCGCGCATGGCAAGCGACGTCAGCGAAATGACGGTTGCATGATCAAACTCGACCCGCTTAGCCGTCTGATCCATACGCTCTTCATGTCCATAGCGCAACAGCAGATCAAAAAACTCAATTTGGGTGCCTTCAAGCAGCCCCTCATCAGCCTCACCGATCGCCTGATACGACGCGCGGACACCAAAATAGTGGGTCAAATCCCCCTCGAGGCTACCCAAAGCATAGCTGATCTTGCTAGATGGATGGGCCAAAAGAGGGTTTGCGGGTACCTTTACATGTAAGGCATCACTGCGTCCAAGCGTTGAGCGCGCTTTAAGAATCTTCTGAAAAAGCTCCAGATAGCGCTCTTTGGAGAGACGATTCTCGATGAGGTAGTATTCACACAGCTCCGCCGAAGCTTCCAGCAGACGTCGGCGTTTGGGCGCTGAGATCTCTGGATCGCTTAGAAGCGTCGCCACCTCATATTCCCCCAAAGCCACAGACATAGCCAATAAACGCTCCCTTGGGGTAAGCGCCGCCTCATACGCCAAAAGCATCGCGCGTTTAGAGGGACGGAAGCGTTTCTTGGCGATCATGCCCTCCGCCTCGACAGCCATCACCGTCTCAGGCGGAATCACCTGATACCAGAAATACTCACGCAGATGCACACTAGGCCGCGCCACTTCCAGCAGCCAGAGCATGTGGTATGAGCAGTTCTCATCAAAAAAGTAGTACCACGAATAGGTCACGTGAAGTTCCCAGATGTGCGCCACCATACGGCGCACCTCCTCTTCACTCAAATTCAGCTCATACTCCCAGATATCACGCTGTTCGGTACTTTTGTATTCGCTCAGTTTTTCATAATAAGGCAACAGCGAGTAGATGCCGGGATAACCGCCAAACAGCCCCTTGATCGCAAAAACGACGCCGTTTTCTTTGCTCTGATCGGCATTGGCGGCGTAGTTGATCGCATGAGAAAGTAGCTTCGATTCATAAGCACTGTCAATCCGCAAAAAGGTGTGCCCGAACATCGAAGCGGGGGAGTTAATGTGCGCGTCGGCAAAAACCAGTGTCACGGAGCGCGGGTTGATCTTGCGCACCAATGTGTCATATTCGTTACATGTAACGTCCGGAAGCCCCTGTAAATCGAGCCGCTCACGTAGCCACGCCGTGCGCGCCGGAAAACGACAAGCGGTCGCGTTGTCGTCAAAATAGCGCTCAGCGTAGAGCGCATCTAGCGTCGCGTGCAGCTCAGATTTGAAATCACGCTTGCCGCTTGGAGAGAGGAAAAACTCCGGATCATCAATCTCACTACTCCCATTGCTTACATGTAAGAGTAACTGCCAATAACGCTCACTATGGAGCTGCCGCTCATCGGCAAGTCGGTGGTAGTGCGCCACATCGGCCCAAAGCGTTACATGTAAGCAAAAAGAGAAGAAGATAAAAAATTTCACAAAAATGAGGACTTGACGGAGTGATCCGTCAAGCAAGATTAGATCGCAACGTTGGAGATGTTGGTGACAACGTCAGACATCTCAACTTTGCTAGAAGTGTAGATGCTGTTATAGTTGTACTGAAGTGCAGAAGCGAATGCCGCTTTGTCTTCGACTTTGAGCAGTTCAGCCAGGGTATCTACAGACTCGCCTTGACCCATAGCGATCTCTTTAGCCAGTTGGTCCATGTTGCCTGCTACAAACTCTTGAGCCGCATCGTTCATGACGAACTTGACTTTTTTACAACCTGAAGTACCAGAAGTGATACCGAAGGTTTGGTTGCCCGAAGTACCGTTGGTAGTCGCTTGAAGCGCCAGCAAAACCGCAGAGCTGTCATCTTTGATGATTTGTGAACCAAGACCGCAACCGGTTTGATCGTTTACACCGGCAAACGCCATTGTAGAGAGTGCCGCAGCAGCCAAAACAGAGAGAAGAACTTTTTTCATAGATACCCTTTTTGTTGGAATGGAGCATTATAGAGGGGCCAAACTTAAACAAAGCTAACTCCACAAAGACAAAAATGAGCATTATTTCATCATAAAAGCGGCGCTGTCGGTATCCACATCCCGCCACATAGAGAGTCGCTCCAAAAAAAATTCGCGCTCTATCTCTACAGCGCCCAAGCTTTTGAGGTGTGGTGTCGGCACCTGAGCGTCGATCAGTCCAAAACCCCAAAGGCGCAGATCCTCTACCAACTGCGCGAAAGCAACCTTAGATGCATCACGCTCTAGCGCAAACATAGATTCACCACAAAAAAGCCCACCGATGGCCACCCCGTAAAGCCCGCCCACAAGCCTACCTTCATCATACGCCTCAACGCTGTGCGCATGCCCCATCGCGTGTAGCACCTCATAAGCCTCAATCATCTCCGGCACAATCCAACTCCCCTGCTGTCCGACGCGCGGCACACTGGCGCAGTGGCGGATCACCTCCGCAAAAGCGGTGTCATAGCGCACTTCAAACTGTTTTCGCCGCTTCTGCAAAGAGCGGCGAAGCTTGAATGCATCAAGCTCCAAAATCAAACGGGGATCAGGCGACCACCACAAAATCGGATCCTCTTTGGAATACCACGGAAAGATGCCACTTCGGTAGGCCAGCATCAAACGACTAGGGGAGAGATCGCCGCCCCATGCGACGATCCCGCTCTCATGGGCGCTACGCGGATCGGGGAAGGAGAGCTGATAGCGAAGCTGGGGAATCACGCAAAATAGTCAAAAGTAAGGGCGGATTTTTGATAGTCAATCGCCACCTTTCCGCCATTTTTGAGGCTACCAAAGAGCAACGCCTCGGTGAGCGGGTCTTTGATGCGCTCTTGAATGACGCGCCCAAGAGGCCGAGCACCCATCTGCGGATCATAGCCCATCTGTGCCAGATACCCGACGGCTTTGTCGCTCAGCGTGATGGATACCTTTTTCTTTTTCAGGTCCGTGTTGAGCTCAACGATGAATTTACGTACGATCTGCTCGACGATCTCCATAGAGAGCGGCGCAAACTCCACCACCGCATCGAGGCGATTGCGAAATTCCGGGGTAAAAAAGGATTTGAGCGCATTGCCGCGCGAGAGCGACTGATCGGCGTTAAAGCCCATCACCTTCGCTTCGCTTGCGCCTACATTGGAGGTCATGATGATAATGACGTTGCGGAAATTGGCTTTGTAACCGTTGTTGTCGGTGAGCGTCGCGCTGTCCATCACCTGAAGCAAAATATTAATCAGCTCAGGATGGGCTTTTTCGATCTCATCAAGCAAAAGCACCGTATAGGGGTGCTTGCGGATCGCTTCGGTGAGCAGTCCACCCTGCTCAAACCCCACATAGCCCGGCGGCGCACCCACCAGACGGCTCACCGCGTGTTTCTCCATATATTCGCTCATATCAAAGCGCTCGAAATGAACCCCCGCGATTTCGGAGAGTGCGCGGGCCAGCTCTGTTTTACCGACACCCGTCGGCCCCACAAAGAGAAAAGAGGCAATAGGCCGATCCGCAGCTCCAAGCCCTGCGCGAGAACGTTTGATCGCCTGTGCAACCGTCTCAACGGCTTTGCCCTGACCGATCACGCGCTCTTTGAGCCGCGCTTCAAGATGGCGCAGCGACTCGATATCGTCTTCGCCGATACGCGACATGGGTACGCCCGTGATTTTGGCGATAATCGCTTCGATATCGTGCGGCGTAACGGTGGTGCGCTTATGCTTTTTAAGATGAAAAGAGGCTCCTGCTTCATCGATCAGATCGATGGCTACATCAGGCAAGAAGCGTTCGGTGATATGCTTTTTTGAAAGCTCCACCGCCGAGCGCAGTGCCTTGTCGGTATATTTGACGCCATGGTGTTGTTCATATTTTTCGCGTAGTCCCTTGAGAATGAGGTAGCTCTCCTCCTGTGAGGGCTCATCCACATCAATCTTGGCAAAACGCCGACTCAGCGCACGGTCTTTTTCAAACACGTTACGAAACTCCCCAAAGGTCGTTGCACCCATACAACGCAGCTCACCCGAAGCCAGTGCGGGCTTGAGCTGATTAGAGGCATCCATACTGCCCCCGCTCACCGCGCCCGCCCCTACGATGGTATGGATCTCGTCGATAAACATAATGGCGTTTTTGTGTTTTTTAAGCTCATCAATCACCCCTTTGAGGCGCTTTTCGAAATCACCCCGATATTTAGTTCCGGCAAGCATCGCACCCAAATCAAGCGCATAAAGCGGTGCACGGCGCAGGATATCCGGCACTTCATCGGCTGCAATTCGCAGCGCCAACCCCTCAGCAATCGCGGTTTTGCCAACCCCTGGCTCACCCACAAGCAGAGGGTTGTTCTTCTTGCGACGGCACAAGGTCTGAATGACCCGCTCCACTTCGTCTTCGCGTCCGATCACCGGATCGATCTTGCCGATCTTGGCTTTAAGGACCAATTCGATGGTGTACTTACTCAGCGCACTCTCCTCATCGGTAGTGCTTTGCGCTTCCATGTCACGATGCGAAATCACCTCCAGCACATCGACCCGCTTGATATCATGCTCGCCCAGCAGCAAGGCTGCGTAGGAGTGCTCCTCCTCAAAAATAGCGGCGATCAGATCCCCGACATCGGCTTGTTGCTTCTGCGCACTCTGGATATGGCGCACCATCTGATCGATCAAGCGCGAAAGTGCCATCGTTTCAAAGGGCTCTTGGTGTAGCCCTTCAGGCAGCGGATGGATATGTTCTTGGATGTAATGGCCCATCTGCTCTCTAAGATGCGCCGGATCAGCGCCACACTCACGCAAAATATCGATTCCCTCTTTAGAGCCTGTAGCGGCAAAAAAGACGTGTTCGATGGTTAGATATTCATGACGCTGATCCTTGGCAAAACTGAGCGCCTTTTGAAAAACGGCATTAAGCTCGGCACTGATCATTTACGCCTCCTCAATAATGGCTTTGAGCGGAAAACCCTGCTCACGCGCCAAGCGGCTCACTTGCGCTACTTTTGTCTCGGCCACTTCATAGGTGTATACTCCGCAAATTCCACGGTTTTTTTTGTGAATATCGAGCATGATGGCTTCGGCCTCCTGATAGCTTTTGTGAAAGATGCTCATCAATATATCGATGACAAAATCCATCGACGTATAATCATCGTTGAGCATCACGACTTTGTACATTTTGGGTTCTGCGAGCGAGAGTTCCGACTCGATTTCATACGCTTTTTTCGTACTCAAACGGTTCCTTACATGTAAAGTTGGGGTACTATAACAGGGCTTGAATATCGTTTCTCTTAAAACGCCATACGACCCGCAAAGCTTATGCTTCGTTAATGCAATTTTGATTCACGTTGCCGCTTGTAACAGATCCTCAATGATATCGCGCGATGACTCAAGCCCGATAGAGAGGCGAATGAGTCCAGGTGTAATCCCCAAAAATGCCCGTGTCTGCTCATCAAAATCACGATAAATAGTCGAAGCCATGTGCAAGGCCAGCGTGCGGCTGTCGCCGATATTGGCGGTGATGGTGGCAAGTTTGGTAGCGTTTAGCAAACGGAATGCTTCACTTTTATCTCTACAATCGATGCACAGCAGCGGTCCGCACCCATACAAAAAAAGTGTGCGGTAGCGCTCATGGTGCGGATGATGCGTTAATGAAGGGTGGATTACATGTAAGCCCGAGGCATCAAGCGCCGCTGCCACCTCCTCCACACTGCGTGCGATTCGCTCCATTCTTAACCCCAGCGTCTCAAGACCTAGCAGCGTCAAAAAGCTGCCAAAGGCATCGGGGCTCATCCCCAGATCGCGCATCGCACGTTTTTTGGCCACCGCAATCATCGCCATCGCACCCATCTTCTCGATAAACGGGTGCAAATCGGCATAACGCGCAGTCTTGAACTTGTCATTACCCTCACCGATCGCACGATAAATCGCCGCGCCGCCAAGTGATGAAGCGTTACCGGTCAGCAGCTTGGTGGTGGAGTAGATCACGATGTCGGCCCCCAGTTCAAAGGGACGTACACACAGTGGTGTAGTCGTGTTATCGACGATCAAAGCCACACCGTGCTTCGCGGCAATATCGGCAATCGCGGCAATATCAGGAAGACGCATGTTGGGATTGCCGACACTCTCCAAGAAGAGTAGTTTGGTTTGCCCATTGATGGCCGCTTCAATCGCTTCAAGTGCATCAACGTCAAAAAAATGGCTCTTCACCCCAAAACGGCGTAAAGTCTCATTAAAAAGTGTGTAAGTACCGCCAAAAAGTCCGCCGATACTGATCACTTCATCACCGACGCCCACAATCGACATCACCGCCAAAGCACTTGCCGCCATGCCCGAAGCGGTGGCAACGGAGCCTACACCTCCCTCCATCTGCGCCAAAGCAGATTCGAGCTGCGCACTGGTCGGATTACCCATGCGTGCATAGAGCGGCTTTTTGATACTGCCATCAAAAATCCCCTCAGCCGTTTCGGAATTACCGTAGCCAAAAGAGGCCGAATGAACGATCACGGGCGAAATCGGCCCCTCTTTTTTGCCAATACTCTGGACCAATTGCGTGTTACACTTTTCAAAGCGATTCATTAGAATACCTGATATAAAATTGCCCGATTATATCCCAGCAAAGGCAAAAATTGGCTAAACGGATCTTTATCACCGCTACCAATACCAACATTGGAAAAACCCACACAACCCTGCAATTGATGCGCTACTACGCCGATATGGGAGCACGGGTTTGTGCCTTCAAACCGATTGAAACAGGCGTGAGAGACGAACCACCCGACGCTTGTGCGCTCTGGAATCTGATGCGCACACTCAATCCCCACACCTCTTCCTTACATGTAAGCGATGTGGTAGCACTCACACTGCCACTACCCGCCGCACCCTATGTCGCCAATGGGGCTCGTATCGTTGATCGTACGCAACTCTTAGAGCGGCTGACGCATCTTGAAACATACTGCGACATTCTTCTGATTGAGGGAGCCGGTGGGCTTTTGGTCCCCATTGACCCTGAGGGTATGATGATTGATTTGATTGCTCTTTTTGAAGCCAAGGCACTACTGGTAACCCATGCATCACTTGGGTGCATCAACGACACCCTGCTTAGTCTCGAAGCGCTCCAAAGCCGCCGAATCCCGCACGAGTGGGTCGTCAACTGTCGCACACAAGACAGCGACTTCGACCACATCAGCGCCCCCTATTTTAAGGCACGCTTTCCTGATTATTATAGGCTAGATGAAGGGATTGAGAGGCTCGCTCAAGTACTCATAAAATAAGTTGAGATCGGATATACTGCGCACCAAAACAAGGAAGAAGTCCATGCGCCATCTCATCCGAACCGACGATTTGAGCCTTGAAGAGATCGATGCCCTCTTTGCCGACGCGTTGCGCTATAGCGACGGGCGCTTTGAGCGTATCTTGCAAGACCGCATTATCATCACCCTCTTTTTTGAAAACTCCACCCGCACCCGAAGCTCGTTTGAGATCGCCGCACGACGACTTGGCGCCGATGTAGTGCACCTTGACGTCGCCAAAAGCTCTACCAAAAAAGGGGAGACTCTAGTCGATACAGCAGCCAACCTTGACGCCATGGGTCCGCACGCGATGATTGTCCGCCATACCAACGCAGGGGTCCCACAGATCCTCGCCAACCACACCCGAGCGAGCATCATCAATGCAGGTGACGGCGCCCATGCCCACCCCACGCAAGCGCTGCTTGACCTCTACACCATGAAGCAGCACTTCAAAGATGTGCGCGGCAAAAGAGTCGCCATCGTCGGTGACATTAAAAATTCCCGTGTCGCCAACAGCAACATCGAGCTACTCACACGCTATGGCCTCAAAGTCATTCTCGTAGGACCGCCGCAATTTATTCCCAAAAGCCCACTGGAAACCTCAGACAATCTACAAGATATTATTGACCATGTTGATGTCATTATGAGCCTACGGACACAGACCGAGCGTCACTCCTATCCGGTTTATGCATCACTCAAAGACTACGCGAGCGACTTTTGTATCACCAAAAAACTGCTAGGAACGCGTGATATCATCGTGATGCACCCTGGACCTGTCCACCGCAATATCGATATCGACGATGCACTTTTGGCCGATCCACGATCAAAAGTTCTTGAACAGGTCTCCAACGGTGTCCTGATACGCATGGCGGTGCTGAAAAAACTCATTTCCGATGTTTGAGCTTATGAGCCGCTACGCACAGCGGCGCATCCCTTTTCTGTTTTACACCGACTATCAAGGAAGCCGCGCACACGTCTTTCCTCTTGACGCACTTGAAATGCACGGCATCGCTTACGCTCTACATGAAAAACCAAAATATGGCCACAAAAATCTGCACATCACTCCAGTGCCCTACTCCATGTACCAAAAAAAATTCGATGCCCTTATCCAAGAGATCAAACACGGTAATACCTATCTCGCCAACCTCACTCAACCCACACCAATCAGAACCACGCTCACCCTCGAAGAGATTTTTCAGCGTGCCGATGCACCCTACCGCTTACATGTAAAGAATCAATTCGTCTGCTTTTCGCCAGAGCCTTTCATCATCATCGAAGACAATACGATCCATACGTTTCCGATGAAAGGCACCATTGATGCTGATCTTGAAGACGCAGAGGCCACGATACTCGCCAACCCAAAAGAGATGGCCGAACACACGATGATCGTCGATCTACTTAGAAATGATCTCAGCCAAATCGCCACCGAGGTGACCGTCAAGCGCTTCCGCTATACTCAAACCATCTCCGCAGGCAATAAAAGACTCTTACATGTAAGCTCCCATATCAGCGGCGCACTACCCACAAACTGGCGCAACCATCTAGGTGCTATGATCCAGAAGCTGCTACCAGCAGGTAGCATAAGCGGTACACCCAAAGTGAGTACTGTGCGTATTTTAGAGCATATCGAAGGGTATCAAAGAGGGTATTTCAGTGGTATTTTTGGTGTATTTGACGGAAAAAAATTAGAAAGCGCAGTTATGATCCGATTTATTGAAAAAAAAGCAGAAGCATTAATCTATAAAAGTGGCGGCGG
>DZBC01000132.1 GCA_022729835.1 Sulfuricurvum sp.
CAAGAGAGCCGCACGCTTCTTCAGTCGCTCAGCGATCAGGTGGTCAATACGGTGCTTTGGAGCAACTACGCCCAATCACTGTGTGTTTCGCGTGACGCCATCCGCAGCCGTCTCTATCCCGACTACTTTGTACGTACAATCGAGACGCTGGAACGAGAATTGGAGCTGTTTAAGCGAAAGGATTTTTATATTCCCAAAAACGAAAATCTGCGCGAGATTATGAGCGCTGAGGGTGCCATCGTCCGCCCCGTACTCTCCTCACTGCTCAGCTATACGAAGATCTTTCTCAAAAAAGTCCTGCTGCGCACCGCTTTGATCGATGAGCCTTTTGCGGTGGACTATCTTTTCAAGTATTTTCCAAAATCCCTCGCCAGTGTCTATGATCATGAGATCAAGAGCCATCCGCTGCGCCGCGAAATCATTGCTACCATGATTGCCAACACCCTCATCGACCGTCAGGGCAGCAGCTTTATTGCCGATTATCACAAGCTTGGTGAAGCACGTTTTTTGGTCAAAATCAAATCTTATCTAATCTGCAACCGTCTCTTCGATGCCAACAACATCCGTTTCGAGCTCTACCGCAACGACTACCTCATCGATACCGCCACACAATACCAACTGCTCAGCGATATCGAGCATGTACTTAACTTCTCTACCCGCTGGATGGTCAAACACCTCGACAGAACCCACATCGACGCCGCTCATCTGCTTGACTACAAAGCCCCGCTCTTTGAGCTACTGCACACCATCACCGCCAAAAATCCCCGTACCATTATCGAAGGCAATGAGCGTTTCAACGACTTTTTCACCCATCTTGACTATCTACGTTTTGCCATCATCACCATCATCATCAAGGAGGAGAGCCACCACGACTACCAAAACGTCGGCACCCTCTTTTTCAAAACCGTAGACACCTTCTCGATCCTACCAATCCTATCCGCGCTTGACACTCTGCGCATCACCCACGAAGACGACCGCACCCTAAGACGCCAACTGATCCAGTTTATCGAGCAGATCGTGGTCGCTTACACCAAAAAGATTCTGGCATTTCAGCGTACAGGAGAAGAAGCATCAGAAGCCTTTGCCAACTACATCGCCAACGATGCTGAGGCGTTTGGGGAGATTCAAAGTGCTCTTGAGCACTTTTTGACGCAAGATCACGCCGATATCAAAAGTATCACCGTGGTTGTCAATCGGCTACTCAGCGCCGTCATTTAGCTTACATGTAAGCCTAAAGCATCTGCGTAATCGCCTTTTCGATTCGGCGCAGCGTCTCTTCTACGCCGATAATCGCCATCACACTATCAAGCCCCGGACCGCCCGGTTTGCCCAGCAGCGCCAGACGTAGTGGTTGGCCCAGCTTGCCAAAACCGATCTCCATCTCTCCTACCAGCGCCTCCATCACATGATGATAATCGGAGGGCAGATGCAGCTCCTGCGCTGAAGCCAAACGCACGGTAAAGAGCTCCAACACCTCTTTGGCTTCGCTTTTGAAAGTTTTGGCGGCGGCTTTTTCGTCATAGCTTTGCGGAGCATTGAGGATTTCGCGGATCAATGCGGCCATCTCGGCGACAGTTTTGCTACGTTCTTTGACCGCATCAAGTAAAATTTCGCGTTTATCATGCGAGCTCAAAAAGAGCTCAAAAGGCTCCAGTAGCTCGGCCAAATGCGCGTTGGGCGTGTTTTTGATGTAGTGGGCATTGAGCCACTCAAGCTTTTCGGTATTATAGATCGAAGCCGATTTGTTGATATCGGAAGGATTAAACAGCGAAAGCATCTCCTCCATGCTAAAGAGTTCTTGATCGCCGTGACTCCACCCCAAACGCACCAGAAAATTGAGCAGCGCTTCAGGCAGATAGCCCATCTCGCGGTACATCATCACATCGGTCGCGCCGTCACGCTTTGAGAGCTTTTTGCCCTCAGCGTTGTGGATCATCGGCACATGATAAAACTCGGGAATCTTAAATCCAAGTGCCTCATACACCACCATCTGCTTGGGCGTATTGGAGAGATGGTCATCTCCGCGAATCACCGTCGTTACCCCCATAAGCGCGTCATCGACGGCCACGACAAAGTTGTACGTCGGGCTGCCGTCGCTGCGTGCGATAATGAAGTCATCAAGGATATCCTCGACCCGAAAATCGATACGCCCTTTGACACCGTCATGCACACTTAAAAGGCCGCTTTGGGGCGCTTTGATGCGAATCACCGCTGCCACACCCTCAGGCGGCGTGCCAGTAAAATCACGGTAGCGCCCGTCATAACGCGGCCGCTCTTTGCGCGCACTCTGATCTTCGCGCAGAGCATCTAGCTCCTCTTTGGACATATAGCAGCGGTATGCTTTACCGCTTTGGAGTAGCTTCTCAATGTACTCTTTGTAGATATCCATACGGCGTGACTGATAGGTGATCTCCCCATCATGCGCCAGTCCGACCCACTTAAACGCTTCGACAATCGCCAGCGCCGCCTCTTCATTGTTGCGCGCCATATCGGTATCTTCGATGCGCAGCAAAAAAGTACCTTTGTTGCGCTTGGCCCAAAGATAACTAAAGAGCGCGGTGCGCAAGCCTCCGATGTGCAGATAACCCGTCGGGCTGGGCGCAAAGCGTGTAACAACCATAACACTTCCTTACATGTAAAGTGGGCGAATTTTACCCTAACTGTTGTAAAATGCCCCCTTTACATGTAAGGAGAGGCTATGAAAAAAGCAGTGCTATCAGCCGTATTGGCGGCAGCGCTTGGCGCACAGACCATCGGCGGCATCGCCGTTTTGGTCAAAGAAAAGGCGATCACGCTTTATGATGTCGATCAGGAGATGCGCCAATCCAACCTCTCTCGGGAAAAAGCGATCGATGGGTTGATACGCAAAAAACTAGAACAGCTTGAGATCGAAGAGCGCGGGATCAAGGTCAGCCAAGAAGAGGTCTTTGAAGATATAAAAGCCATGGCTGCCCAAAACCAGATGAGCGTATCAGAACTCTACGATGCCATGCTGCGTGCGCGCGGACTCGACGCTGATAGCTTCAAAATGCGTATCGAAGAGAAGCTTCGTGGACAAAAGCTCTACAGCGCCATCGCCTTTTCAAAACTCTCTCCGCCCGAAGCTGCCGATGAAGAGGCCTATTACCAACAGCACATCGACGAATTTCGCTATCCACAAAGCTTCTCCCTGACGCTATACAGCGCCGCATCAGAGAAAAGCCTACAGGCAAAAATGCAAAATCCTATGCTCAATCTACCCGATGTGCATACCGAATCTGTGCAGATTGCACACACTCAGATCAATCCGCAACTCGCGCAACTACTGCTCGCCACACCAGAGGGCAGCTTCACCCAAACCGTTCCTGCACCCAACAACGGCTACATGACTTTTTTCGTTGAACGCAAAAATGACCTACAGACCTTGCCTCTTGAGCAGGTACGCGCACAAGTCAACAGCGCTTTGATGCAGGAGCGCCGAAATCTTGTACTGAATGAGTATTTCGAACGTCTACGCATGAACGCCCAGATTGAGCGTCTGCGCTAAGAGCGTATCAGCGCGCAAAGCTGCGCAAACACCTTCTGGCTTTCCACTTCAGCCTCCGCAAAAAGCTTACTGATGGAATCAGCATGACCCACGCTATCTTGAGTCACCATCTCCATCGCTTTTTTGATCTTCTCATGCAAGAGGCGATGCGGCTCCTCTAAATGACGATAAGCCTCTTTCTTGCCAAAGGTCTCTCTACCTTCTGAACTATACCATCGTCCCAAATTGCACTCTGTATGACTTGAAAGCGTTGTGTTGGTGCGTCCTTCAAAGGCGGCAGCGTAAGCATTGTTTTTGAAGATCATATGATCGAGCTTGGCCATATTGGTAAAGAGTTCGTGAGCAATCTGCTCATTATCATGGCGAATGCTCTCGGCGTTGTCAATCATACGTGCCATAATCTCTTTAAACTCATCAAGCTTGTGCGCCGATGCATCGGTGTAACTCTCTACATGTTCGCTGTTTTCAAGCATCGAGAGGGCATTTTGCTTTAGCACACTGATATTTGCTTCGACTTCACTGGTCGCTTTTTGCGTCCGCTCGGCAAGCTTGCGCACCTCATCAGCCACCACCGCAAATCCGCGTCCATGCTCCCCGGCGCGCGCCGCTTCGATGGCCGCATTGAGTGCGAGCAAATTGGTCTGATCGGAGATATCTTTGATTAGGGAGATCACTGTGTAGATCTCCTCAACATTCGCATTGACCTGCTCGGAATTAGATCTGGACTGATCAGTCATCTCTGAAATTTTGCCCATACTGGCGATAATTTCGTCGGTATGCTCATTGACCTGATCAATCACTTTGGCCGTTTTCTGATTGAGCTTATTGACCTCATTGACGGTCTCAATATTACCATTCATACTCACACGCAAATCATTCGCATTTTCAATGGCGCCCTTAATCATGCCACCTGAAAGATTGAGCGTCATACGGTTTCGCCGCATCTCCACCTCAATGCTTGCCTGTGCCAGCTTGGCCTCATCAGCCTGCCTGCGCGCCTGCATCCCAATCACCTCTACCTTGTCCAAAAAGGTATTGAAGTGCGCCATCGCTTGGCCAATTTCGTCTTGCGCCTCGACTGTGACGCGACGGCTCATATCCGCATCTCCTTCAGAGAGCGACTTGGCTACCTGCGCCATCCGCTCGATCGGCTTCGCCACAGCCACCTGTATGATAAACATCAGAAAAAAGAGGATCAGCATATCCATAGCCCCAATAATGACAAGCTGCTGCAGCAACGCCGACTTGGCTTGCTCAATGCTTGCGGCCACAAGAGAGAGCGGCTCTCCTACCACCGCATACCCGGCAACCGCACCGTTAAACCCGGTAATCGGTACGGTACTGACAAAATAACCCCCAAGAATCTGCGCACCTTTTTCAGGCTTGATCGCAGACAGAACCGATGCAAAGTTGCGATCAAGCATCTCCTCGTTAATAGCAAGCAGATAATCACCGTACGCCGGTGCCGAAGCGAGCTCTTTTGCTTCGGCACTTTCACTCTTTTTGAGCAACACGGCCATATCAAATCCCCGCTTGGCTTTGGCATCGCTAACGATCGAATTGAGCCCCTGGATAAACTCGACCGATCCTAAATACTGCCCACCCTCCATCACTGGAGCAAGACCGCGAAGCACCAGCCCCGCCACCCCGACCTCAGTCGTGACAAAAGGCTTTTTCGTCCGTTTGAGCTCATTAATGCTGTGACGAAAACCGCTGAGGTCATCGCCAAATTTGTTGGGGCTCCATGCACGCAAGAAGCTATGTACCCGCGCGTCGTGGAGGTGGATTTTCACGTTTTGATACTTAGTGGCACGCTTGAATTCGTCTGAAATTCGCGTGATACCGTCAATGGCCATTTGGCGGTCATTTTGCTTGAGCGCCTCGATAACAGAGAAGTTTTGGGCAATCATAATGGCATTGGTTAGGCCTACATCATTTTTGGCTTCGAAAGCATCCTCAAAAAAACTATTGAGTTCCTTGGCGCTCTGTTCATAAGTATGACGTTCGATATCAGCAATCGCACGAAAGTAATTAACCAAAATAATGACCAGTCCGATCAAAATTGAAGCAATCAGCGGAAGGTGTACTTTTTTGTGGATAGAGAGGTCTTGCAAGCGCATAGCTAAGCCTTAATTTTGGTGTCCTAATAGATTAATAGTACACCAAAACGGCTTAAACGGTTTTTACCTATAACATTTTCTGACGTTCAAGATATTTAGTGTCAAAAGTGTTGTTGATGAAGTCGGGATTTTCCATCATCCGCAGGTGGAAAGGGATGGTCGTCTTGATCCCACTGATCTCGAACTCGCTCAGTGCGCGGTGCATCCGGCGAATGGCGTCGTTGCGGTCGTTACCGTAAACGATCAGTTTGCCGATCATCGAATCATAGGTCGGCGGAACAACATAGCCCGCGTGGGCATGGGTATCAAGGCGCACGCCACGTCCTCCGGGGGCGACCCAATGGGTGATTTTCCCAGGACATGGCAAGAACTTGATCGGATCTTCGGCAGTAATACGACACTCAATGGAGTGCCCAACCAGCGCTATACTCTCTTGAGTCGGCAGCGCTTCGCCCTCGGCAACAC
>DZBC01000133.1 GCA_022729835.1 Sulfuricurvum sp.
GATGGGTAGAAACTTGTGGCTTAGGGTGTTTCCCGCGTCGTCTTTGGGCAGTTCGACATCGAGCGCATCGAAGCTGCCCACGTCGCTCCAGCCGATGTCAGCACTGACCACCTTGATCTTGTCGCTGCGCTCCATCACCGCGTAATCAATGCTCTCTTCGGGGATAGCGCTCATGTCGTCAAGCATGACGCGCAACATTCCATACCCCAGAGTACCTTCTCTGGCTTCGCCATTCACCTTGTCATTGTGCGCATTTTCGTATGCGGCCTTGCTTTGGGTGTAAATTTCGGGTGCGTAGGTTTCGAGCTCTTGGAGAAAAACACCCGCTTTGAAACAGAACATCCCGCTGTTCCAGTAGAAATTCCCCGCATCGATGTAGCGCTGTGCGGTGGCGGCGTCGGGCTTTTCCTTGAACGACGTGACGTTTTCACCATCAGCTTCGATGTAGCCAAAGCCAGTTTCGGGGTAGGCGGGTTTGATCCCAAAGGTCACCAGATAACCCGCTTGTGCCAGAGCTTTGGCGCGCTCTACCACTATGCTGTAGGCGGCTTCGTCTTTGATAAGGTGATCGGCGGGGGTGACCAGAACCACTTCATCGCTTGGTATGTCAAAACACGCCAGAGCGATGGCCGGAGCCGTGTTGCGCCCTACGGGTTCGAGAATGTAGCGCTGTTTGTTATGACCGCCCAGTTCCGCGTTTTGATCAACTGCCAGAAAATACTGGGCGTCATTGGAGACGATAAGGCTTCTTGTGGCGACTTTGGCGTTGCGCAGTTGGGTGAGCTGATAGAGTGAACGGCCCTCGAAGAGCTTAACGAACTGTTTGGGCATCAGGGTGCGGCTGATCGGCCACAGCCGCGTGCCGCTGCCGCCGCAGAGAAGAATATGGGTCATTGTAGTTGCTCCTTGTACCATTGATATACCCGCTCGATCCCCTCTTCAAGCGCCACTTTGTGCTTCCAGCCCAGAGCATGGAGTTTGCTAACATCGGTGAGCTTTTTCAGGGTGCCGTCGGGTTTGTCGGCGTTGAAGACGAGGTTGCCTTCAAATCCGACGATGCTCTTGATGAGGAGGGCCAGGTCTTTGATGCTGATATCTTCGCCCGTTCCGATGTTGATGTGGGTGTTGCGGATCTCTTTGGTGGTTGAGAATGTGTCTTTGAAGTCTCTGTTCTCCATGAGAAACACACACGCATCAGCCATATCTTCGCTGTAGAGAAACTCGCGCATGGGCTTGCCGCTGCCCCAGATCTCTACACTCTCATCGCCGCGCATTTTGGCTTCGTGCATTTTGCGCAGCAGGGCGGGCAGGACGTGGCTCTTTTCTAGGTCGAAGTTGTCTTCGGGGCCGTAGAGGTTGGTGGGCATGACGCTAATGAAGTTGGTGGCGTATTGGAGGTTGTAGCTCTCGCACATCTTGATCCCCGCGATCTTGGCGATGGCGTAGGGCTCGTTGGTGTACTCTAGCTCACTTGTGAGCAGATACTCCTCTTTCATGGGCTGAGGGCAGTTTTTGGGGTAGATGCAGGTAGAGCCCAAAAACATCAGTTTGGTGACGCCGTGCAGGTAGCTTTGGTGAATCACATTGTTTTGAATGGCGAGGTTCTCGTAGATAAAGTCGGCGCGGTAGGTGTTGTTGGCGACGATACCGCCCACCTTGGCCGCCGCCAAAAAGACGTACTCGGGTTTTTCAGCCTCAAAAAACGCCGCCACCGCGCCTTGATCGGCTAGATCGAGTTCGGCGTGGGTGCGGGTGAGAAGGTTGGTATAACCCTTACATGTAAGGTTTTTGACAATAGCGCTGCCCACCAGACCGCGATGGCCGGCGATGTAGATTTTGCTGGATTTAGTCATTGTAGATGCTGCTTTCATCGAAGTTTATATATTTGTAAATGGCCAGAATCGTAATACTCTGTTCGTTGATTTTATAGATCGTTTTATACCCAAAGGTGACCAATTCGCGGATGTCATCACGATTGGCTGTCGCGTTGACTTTACCCATGTAGGGAAAGTCGATCAGAAGTTCCAGTTTGTTTTTGATTTTTTCTAAAAAGCGTACAGCGACCACCTTGCTGTCTTGCGCGATATATGCCTCTATGTCATGTAACTGCGCTACGGCTTGTTTGGAATAGCGCAGGGTCATCGTTTGAGTAACTCTTTCCAGACGCTCTCATGATCCCGTACGTCACCTGCGCTTTCTTGAAGCAGGGCTGTTTGAATCATCTCTTTTTCGATTGTGTAGGCAGTATCATCAAGAATCTCGACTGTTTGCCCCTCTTTTGAAACACGGTTGAGCAGTGCAAGGATTTTTTCGATGACGCTGTGTTCTGCTCTGACGTGCAAAGTTTCCACATCTTCCCCTTTTATTCGTAATAACTCATAACAGTATATCCACCCTCTTTGAGGTAGAGATCTTTGGTCATCAGCTTCAGATCGCCTTGCATCATATCATCGACCAGGCTTTGAAGGTCGAATTCGCGTTTCCAGCCCAGCTTCTGCTCCGCTTTGGTGGGGTCGCCCAGTAGCAGATCGACTTCGGTAGGGCGGAAGTAGCGCGGATCGACCGCGACGACCTCTTGGCCGATGGGGAGCTGATAGTCGCTATGGCTACATGTAAGCACATAACCCTTCTCATCAACGCCTTCACCCCTAAACTCCAGCTCGATGCCGCAGTATCGAAACGCCATGCGGACAAAGTCGCGCACCATCGTCGTCTGCCCTGTGGCAATCACCCAGTCTTCGGCTTGCTCTGCTTGCAGGATCATCCACATCATCTTCACGTAGTCTTTGGCGTGGCCCCAGTCGCGTTTGGCGTCGAGGTTGCCAAGGTAGAGTTTATCTTGCAGACCCAGTGCGATTTTACTAGTGGCACGGGTGATCTTGCGGGTGACGAAGGTTTCGCCGCGCACGGGGCTCTCGTGGTTGAAAAGAATGCCATTACAGGCAAACATTCCATAGGCTTCACGATAGTTGACGGTGATCCAGTAGGCGTACATCTTCGCTACGGCGTAAGGAGAGCGGGGATAAAACGGTGTCTTTTCACTCTGTGGAATCTCTTGTACTTTGCCGTAGAGTTCAGAGGTGGAAGCCTGATAGATTTTGGTCTTTTTCTCTAGACCCAGCAGACGTACCGCTTCTAGGATGCGCAGTGTTCCCGTGCCGTCGGCATTGGCGACATATTCGGGGGTTTCGAAGCTGACATGGACATGGCTCATGGCCGCGAGGTTGTAGATCTCATCGGGCTGCGTCTCTTGGATGATGCGCGTAAGATTCATGGAGTCGGTCATATCGCCGTAGTGCAGAACCAGATTGCGGTTCTCAACGTGGGGGTCTTGGTAGAGATGATCGATACGGTCGGTGTTAAAGAGCGAACTGCGGCGTTTGATACCGTGGACGATATAGCCTTTTTTGAGCAGAAACTCGGCGAGGTAGCTTCCGTCTTGTCCGGTGATGCCGGTGATGAGGGCGACTTTTTGATTCAAATAAAACTCCTTATAAAATGTGAAAATAGATCATAGCACTTGCGGTACTTCTGGAGGATGTGAAGCTGGAACAGAAGTGTGCGGATGCTTCGCGGTTTTTTTCTTTTTTCTGCGGCGCATGCGCGGATCGAAGAGGTTGAAGAAGATCATGAAGAGGATGACAAACAAGACCACATTCCATGTATCGTCCTGACCAATACTACGGTAGCCAATCACAGAAAAGACGATCTGCATCAAAATCAACATCGTCGAGGTAAAGCGCACATCGCGTTTTTGATTGAGCAGTATGTGGTGGAGATGATTTTTATCAGCCTTAAACATCGACTGCTTGCGCTGATAGCGGCGGCGCATGACATTCATGGTATCAAGAATGGGGATGGCGGCGATAAAGAGAATAACGGTCGGATTCATATAATCCAGCGCTTTGATGCTGAGCAGCGCAATGACAAATCCCAAGGTGATAGAGCCTGAATCACCCATGAAAACCCGCGCTGGGTTCCAGTTGAGGAGCATAAAGGAGGCAAGTGCCGCAACGAAACTTCCGGCAATGGTGATGATGAAGGGGTCGTTAAAAGTGATGCCAACGATCAGTAGGGTTGAAAGAATCACGAGCGAGACGCCCCCTGCTAGCCCGTCGATGCCGTCAATCAGATTGAGCGCATTGGTGAAGCCGACAACAGCGAAGTAGGTGAAGGGCAAGACCAACAACGAGGGCATCATTACATGTAAGC
This sequence comes from Sulfuricurvum sp., assembly GCA_022729835.1. Taxonomy (GTDB): domain Bacteria; phylum Campylobacterota; class Campylobacteria; order Campylobacterales; family Sulfurimonadaceae; genus JAFGUB01. Next base: position 4,213 of record DZBC01000133.1, read on the forward strand.
CCAGGAAGTCTCCCAGCCAAGTGATGGCGAGATTGTCGTAATAGAGCATAATGACCGCAAAGAGCAGCACGACAAATTTCATGCGCGGACGACAATTTTTGATGTCATCTAAAATGCCTGCACCCAAAACAAGGACGATAGCGGCAAAGGTTAGTGCGTGGGCTTGCACCAGATCAAAGTTGGTATAAGCGGCAGTACAAAGGGCAGCCACAACAAAACCGATACCCGCCCCTTTGGGGATAGGCTTTTTGTGCGAGCTTCGATCATTGGGAATATCTACCAGATGCAGTTTGGGGGCAAAGCGGATCAATAAGAGGATAAAAGCAAACGACAAGACGGATGAAAATAGTAATTCAATAAATGGCATTTTGACAATCCTAAATATGTTATTCGAATTATAACGATCAAGACTGAGTCAAACTTAAAAAAACGAGCTCAATTACGATATTATTACGATGTTGCGAAAAACATACAAAAATCAACAACAGAAAAACACCTCCGCGTGTAACTCACCGCGTTGCGCTATAATACGCTTAAAAAAGAAGGAATGTATCATGGATGTCAACAAAATTCGAAAAGTGTGTCGCCCTATTCGTATCGTCATCGGGCTTGCCTTGATTGCTGCTGGTGTCATTACTGGAATCTACTGGTTCTTTTTGGGTGTCATTCCACTGATTGCCGGGTTGGTCAATTTCTGTCCGCTGTGCATCATCACCAAAAAGTGCGACCTCCCCGAGGACGCTTCAAAAGCGTAGGGCTTCACCCCCGCCTAACCCCATCTTCGCTATACTTCCGGCACTAATTGTCGGGAGTCTCCATGAGCCAAATCAGCTATAAAGAAGCCGGTGTCGATATCGATGCAGGTAACAGTTTTGTCGAAAATATCAAACCTCTGGTCAAATCTACAGTCGTTCCCGGCGTAATCGGCGGCATCGGCTCCTTTGCCGGCGCCTTCGAGGTGCCCCATGGGTTCAAAGAGCCGGTGATGCTCGCCGCAACGGATGGCGTAGGCACCAAGCTCAAGCTCGCCATCGAATCAGGCCGCCATGATAGCGTCGGCATCGATTTAGTAGCAATGTGCGTCAACGATCTGATCTGCAATTTTGCTACTCCTTCATTTTTTCTAGATTATTACGCGACAGGCAAACTTGATGTGACCAATGCAACCGCAGTGATCAGTGGGATCGCCGAGGGGTGCCGTCAGGCCGAATGTGCGCTGATCGGCGGTGAAACGGCAGAGATGCCGGGCATGTATCACAGTGATGATTACGATTTAGCAGGCTTCGCGGTGGGGATCGCAGAGAAGAGTCAGATCGACCGCACCTTACATGTAAGCGTCGGCGATGTGCTGGTGGCACTGCCGAGTTCGGGTATCCACTCCAACGGCTTTTCGCTGGTGCGCAAGGTACTTTTTGAGACAATGGGACTGAAGTTTGAAGACGATTTCAACGGTAGACCGCTGATTGAAACCTTGTTGGAGCCAACACGCATCTATGTCAAAACCTTCAAAGCGCTCAAAGATATGATTCAGGCGATGGCCCACATCACCGGCGGCGGCCTGATCGAGAATCTTCCACGGGTACTGCCTGAGGGGGTGCGCGCCGTGATTGATGAGCAAAGCATCCGTGTGCTGCCTATTTTTGAGCTGATCGCGCAACATGTAGCACGCGATGAGATGTACCGCGCATTTAATATGGGCGTAGGTATGGTGCTCGTGGTCAAGCCCGAACATGTTGAGGCAGTGCTGTCACAAACCGACGGCTACGTAATCGGCATGCTTGAAGCCG
>DZBC01000134.1 GCA_022729835.1 Sulfuricurvum sp.
GGGTGGCCGGATCAAAACGTCACGGGTGGCCGGATGGGTGCGTTTTTTGCAAAAAGCGGAGCGGGTCAATACTTCACCCCAAGAGCACTGATTCAAGCGATGGTAGCATGTGTACGACCCCAGCCGCTAAAAACCATCACCGACCCGGCATGCGGAACGGGTGGGTTTTTCTTGGCGGCTTATGACTACATAGTCAAAAATCACGACCTTGATCGTGAGCAAAAAGAGTTTTTGAAAAACAGAACATTTCATGGCAATGAGATAGTAGCCAACACCCGAAGAATGGCACTTATGAACCTCTTTTTGCACAATATCGGCGAAATCGATGGGGAGAGTTTTATCTCACCCAACGATGCTTTGATCGCCGATGAAGGGAAAAGGTTTGATTATGTCTTAGCCAATCCGCCCTTTGGCAAAAAAAGCTCCATGACCTTTACCAATGAAGAGGGGGATCAAGAGAAAGAGGACTTGGTTTATAACCGTCAAGACTTCTGGGCTACAAGCTCCAACAAACAGCTCAACTTCATGCAGCACATCAAAACTCTTCTAAAGACGACTGGACAAGCGGCGGTAGTGTTGCCCGATAATGTCCTCTTTGAAGGTGGTGCCGGTGAGACGGTGCGAAAAGAGCTTATGAAAACGACTGAGCTTCACACGATCCTTAGACTGCCTACCGGAATCTTTTACAAACAGGGTGTAAAAGCAAATGTGCTGTTTTTCGATAACAAACCTGCAAGTAAAGAGCCTTGGACCAAAGAGGTATGGATATACGACTTTAGGACAAATATCCACTTTACCCTAAAGAAAAACCCAATGAAGCTTGAGGATTTGCAAGAGTTTGTTCGGTGCTATAACCCAACCAATCGACACAACAGAGAGGAAACTTACAGCGAGGAAAACCCAGAGGGAAGATGGAGAAAATTCAAATATGAAGAGATCATCGCAAGAGATAAAACCAGCTTGGATATTTTTTGGCTCAAAGACAAGAGCTTGGCAGATTTGGACAATCTTCCTGATCCTGATATCTTGGCTTTAGAGATTATCGATGATTTGGAAGCCGGATTGGAGAGTTTTAGAGAGATTGTGGGTGTGGTTGGGGAATAAATACGACAAAGCCTCCCATCAAAGCACGCCATGCGCGCTTTGATGGGCCCTCTGCTATAATCCCCTATCTGCATTCTGGAGCGATTTTATGTCTATCCGTATCCACGCCCTCTCCCTTGCCCACGCTTTCAACCAAACTCCGCTCTTTGAGACCCTAAGCGAACGCTCCAAAGCCTCGATGATCAAAGACGCCATCATTGTTGAGCAAAAAGAGGCTTGCGCCTTTGTGTTTAATTACGGCGTCATCGTCTTTTGGGGTATGCGCTATGATGATGAACAGCGCCTGATCGACACCGCGCTGGAGTACGCCAACGCACCGCTTGCCGAGCCGACCGAAGATGAGCTAAGCTTACATGTAAGGCCCGAAGCGACGCAGATCCAGGTCAAAAACGACCAAATCGAACTAGGCGAACTCGATGATCTCATCCGCCTTGCACTCAGCCACGCCATTGCGCAGTCGGTCAAGCTTGAGGAGTTTGAACTCTCTATCGCCAGAATCATCGAGGAGACCCGCTACATCCCCGAAGCACTGGCCAAAAACGGCACCGTGCCACTACACAAAAAGGCGCTCTCCAAAGAGCGCGGCAAGCTCTTCTTGACCAAATCGCACATCCATCTGCACCACGGTCTGCTCGATACGCCGGAGTTTTTCTGGGAGTATCCCGAACTCGAATCCTACTACCTCGCCCTCTCGCGCTACCTCGAAGTACGCCAGCGCATCGAAGTGCTCAACCAAAAACTCGAAGTGATCCAAGAGCTGCTCGAGATGCTCGCAGATGAGCAAAAACACCTCCACTCAAGCATGCTTGAGTGGATCATTATCATCCTCATCGCCGTCGAGGTAGCCCTCTTTTTCTGGCACTAAGCGGCTATTCGCTTCAAAAAAGCTTCGGCCACACTAAACGAGCCAAACACCAGATACGCTTCATCATCGTTACATGTAACGAATTCTTGCTGTTTTATCCCCAGCTCCTCGAGCGCTTCACGCAGTTTTTCGCTCGATTCGATCCGAGCGGCATCGACCTTGATCAGCTCCACACGAACAATCACCGGCTTGAGTAGGCGCAAAATAGTGCGGTAATCCTTATCGGCGTAGCTGTTATACACCAGCACCAGTTTCTGCCCCGCAAAATGCGCCGCAATCGCCTCTGCCGCCATCACGTTGTGCCCCACATCAAGCCAGACGTTCGGAGCAATCCGCGAGAGCCTGCCAAAGAGCCGCGCACCTTCAAAGAGCTTGGGGCTTAGCGTTACATGTAAGCGCAGTAGCAGTGCCATTGCACCGAGTAAATTACGCTCCAGATAAGCGCTAAGCCCTTCGCGTTCACGCAGCGCCGTAGCCATGGTACGCATTTCATCGTCGATGACCTCTTCAACGCGTTCAAGCAAGGCGCCACGCTGCTTGGCAACGGCTCCGGCAATGGCGTAGACTTCATCAAAGCCCTGATGCAACATCAATGCACGCGGCCCCATCGAGCGCAGCTTGGTGAGCGCGATCTGCTCGATTGTCTCACCCAAAAAAGCCTGATGATCAAAGCCGATCGGGGTAAAGAGGGAGTAGTCCTTCTCAAACACATTGGTTGCGTCATGCTCGCCGCCCAAACCCGCTTCAAGCACCACATAGTCACACCCCTCAAAACAGCGCATGGCCAGCAGTGTCGTGTACTCAAAATAACTCAGCGCCTCCGCATCCTGAGTGCTCAGCCGCTCCAGCAGCCACGCATGTGCGCTCTCAAGCAGCGCATCATCGGCCTCTGCACCGTCAATCCAGATGCGCTCGTTAAAGCGTACAATGTGCGGCGATGTGTAGTGTCCGACACGCAAACCGCTTACATGTAAGGCATGGGCGATAAAGCGCCCCGTCGTCCCCTTGCCGTTGGTGCCGACAACATGGATGATGCGTGTCGGTGAAAAATAGGAGCGCAAAGCGGCATAGATGCGCGGCATACGGTCATAATCGATGGTGTCATAAAAAAGCGGTTTCGCCTCCAAAAACACCTGCAACGCCACAATTGCGCCTATTTTTGCGGTTCGACGCGGTTGCGTCCGTTGCGCTTGGCGCTGTAGAGTTGTTCATCGGCGGAGTTTAGCACCGCTTTGAGCGAGGTGTGGTTGATCCTCTGCGCGACCCCCGCACTCACCGTTACGTCAATACGCTCGCCTTTATACATGAAGCGGGTTTTGGCAACATGATCGCGCACCTTGTCGGCAAAGATCAAAGCGCCCGCAAGATCAGTATCGCTCAGCAGTGCCACAAACTCTTCACCCCCGAAGCGGCCGATGATATCGACATTACGACACTCATGCTTGAGAATCTTGGCGAAGCCCGCGAGCACTGCATCGCCTGCGTCGTGTCCAAAGGTGTCATTCACCGCTTTGAAGTGATCAAGATCGAAAAAGACGATGGAGTAGTTGCGGTTGTAGCGTGTGAACTCCCCATCTTTAATCTGCATATACTCCTCAAGCGCACGTTTATTGAAGAGCTTGGTAAGAAAATCCTCGCGTGATGCTTTCTGCGCTTTTTGTAGCTCCGCCTCAAGCTGGGCCACCTTAGCACTAAGCCGCACAACCTTTTCATTGTGCTGTTTGAGATCACCGCGCAGCAGTTCGGTGCGCTCTTCCAGTGCTACGGCGATGGTGAAGAGCTTTCGGTGGGCGGTTTTGAAGTCGGTCTCTTTATCGGCCTCGAGCGCGATTAGATCACGTTTAATCTCCTGAATCTCCCCAGTTGAGACATCACTGCGCTCAATCAGATCGATCAATTGCATGGAGAGTTTGTCCAAGATGGTATCGAGCGACGCCACCATCTCCTTGAGGCTCGATTTGTCCAGCGCGATGCGCAGTTTGATGATCTCCTTGATTTCGGCTTCGATGCTGGGCATGGTGAGCAGCTTGGGATCTTTACGCAGATTGTCGCTGAGCGTGGCGATCTTGTCGTTGACACTTGAGGCGATAGAGGGCACAAACGAAGCGATCATCAGCGTCGCAATGCGTCCCAGCTCACTACCCGGAGCGCTACTTGGGGACACACCGATCTCCAAAGCGTCGATGGTCTTTTGCAGATCGGAAGGGTAGACTTTGCCCAGTTTAGAAAGTTTGTAGAGAAAGGTGTCGTCATAAAGGGTGAGAAAATTGATCCACGACTGGCGCATCTGCTCGATCTCTGAGACGCTACCACCGCGATCAAGAAGTGCGACGGTTTTGCTAGAGAGCTCGCTGGCATGGGCATTGTGCAGCACTTCAACCGATTGCAGTACCCGTTTGGAGAGGTTGCGCAACGCTTCAAGGGTTTCGGCGCACTGTGAGGGTTGCATGCGGTTGAGCTTGGAGATCAAAAAGCGGATCAGCTCCGCGACCGTCTTGACGCGGTACTGTTTGATCTCTTGCTGGACGTTTTTATCCAGCAGCGTGAAATACCTCTCGGTTCCGGAGCAATCTTCCACCAAAATACCCGCTTTTTTGGCCTCCATACAGAACGCTTCGCTGTAAGCGTCGGGCGTGAGCATCTTGCCTTCACTCTTGAGCCGCTCGATCGCGTTTTTGATGATCTGATGCACCGTCATTCCTGCTCCTTTGTATTGGCACCCTGTGATACCGCCTGCGCGACAAAGAGGTCGAGCGCCTTTTGCGCACTCTGTCTAATCGCCTCGAAGCGGGCCTGATCAGAGATGATGGCATTGGGCTCGATGGTAAAATCATAGACGCTGCTCGCACGGTAACGCTCACGCTGCTCGCCTATGATACGCTCAATATCGAGCGCAATGATTGTCCGGTAGGCGACGATATAGCCGTTTTGATTATACTGTAAAGGAGAAAATTTCAGCTCTTTAATCGAGATGACCAGATGGCTCTCAGCCTCAGCGCGGGGTACGAGCGAGGCGCGAAAACGGGTAATGACCGCTTTGTTGAGCGCGTCTTTGATCAAAACGCTGTTTTGCGGGTCCTGAAGCGACACGCGCACTTCGGTGCTGATGCGCTCACCCAGCAGTGCTCTGGCGTGCTGTGCGGAGGGTTTGTAGCCGCAACCCGAAAGGATCACCCCCGCAAAAAGCAGCCAGAAGAGTCGCATCCGCTCTAGCCCTTGATCACAAGATTAACCAGCTTGCGCGGCACCACGATCTCCTTGAGGATCTGCTTGTCCTCAATCCACCGCTCTACCGCTACTTTCGCCTTGGCGATTACCTCTTCTTGGGTCTCATCAACACCCACTTCGATCTCTGCGCGGTTTTTGCCATTGACTGACACACCCAGCGTGATCGTATCCACCACAAAGACCTCTGCGCAGACGTGCGCGGCGGTAAGGTTCTTACATGTAAAGAGCCGATCGCTCAGCTCCCATGCCAGATGCGGCACAATCGGCTCCATGATGTGCAGCAAAATCCAGTACCCTTCACTCCAAACATCCGCATTGCTCTGCTCGCCTAACGCATTCATCGCCTCCATCACTCCGGCGATCATCGTGTTGAAGGTGTAACGCTGGGTGAACACTTCATGAGCGCGCACCAAGGCTTCATAGACCTTTTTACGCGCCAATTGCTCTTTTTTATCCAGCGTAGCATGATCGATGGTGGGAATCGTTTGCGTGGCGTAGGCCATCTCAGAGCGCTCGGCAAAACGGCGCAAAAAGCGCCACGCCCCCTCAACCGCGCTGTCGTTCCACTCAAGCTCCTGTGTGGGCGGCGCGGCAAAGAGGATAAAAAGCCGCGCCGTATCTGCCCCATACTTCTCAATGAGCGCATCGGGATCGACAGTGTTGCCTTTGGATTTGCTCATCTTGGCGCCATCTTTGAGCACCATGCCCTGAGTGAGCAGCCGCTCAAAGGGTTCATTACATGTAACGTATCCCAAATCGCGCAGCACCTTGGTAAAAAAGCGAGCGTAGAGCAGATG
>DZBC01000135.1 GCA_022729835.1 Sulfuricurvum sp.
GATCGGGTTACCGATCTTGCGTTCTTCACCAATGGCGACTACTTCCTGTTTCGCTACCGGATTTCGTCACCGGGCGTCTGGCAAGGTGAAGGCGTAGGCATCGACGGAGGCATCCTCTTGAAGCGCCCTGATCTGCGCGACCATTGCATCATCCAGCCGCTCATCCGCATCAAGGCTCAAAATCCACGCATTCGAGGCGTAGGCACTGGCGACATTTTTCTGCGGCCCGTCGCCCAGATAGGGCTGCACCACGACCCGCGCCCCCATCGCTTGCGCGCGCTCAACGGTGTCGTCGCTACTCTCTGAGTCCACCACGATGATTTCGTCGCACACCTGTGATAGCGACGCGATGCACGCTTCGATGTGGCGCGACTCGTTGAGGGTGATGATGTTGCCGGTGATCTTCACGGTAGTTGCGCCAAAAAGCGCTGCATGATCGGGAAGTGGCGGTCGATCTCGCTGCGGGGTTGTGCGAGTTTGATCCCGTGCTCCATCTCATAGACGAGCGCGTCTTCAAGGTCGCGAAGGAGGTGGCGGTTGGGGGTGTGACGACCGATGCGGGTGGAGAGGCGCGAAAGGCTTTTGATGATTTTTGAGTCGCTGATCGCATCATAAGCCGCGAAGGTGACCCCGCCGATGACCTTTTCAAGCGCCTTGCCCCGACCGTCTTCATTGATCAATATGGAGCGTTTGGAGATGGAACTCATAAAGATGTGCGCATGGACGCGGTAGCCTACATGTAAGTCCACCTCGCTGTAGTACTCGATGAGCGCCTCGGCACTCCCCGAGATATCGACATACCCAAACCCCTCACGCTCCAACCACGCCACGAAGCGCTGTTGTACCGCCCTGATCTTGGTTCCGACCTGCGCTTTTTGCGGCTCTAGCGAGTGGTGAAAGACCGTCTCGATCTGCGCTTTGGGGAAGAGCCGACGCAAGAGCAGCAGTGATTCTTGCATTTGCACAAACATGCTGTGCGAGTGGCGCATACTCACCCCCAGTGAAAAGCCGATGCGCCGGATTTCGCCGCGCTCTACGCTGCTTTGCGCGACGTGCGGGAGGCTATAGAGCGCCGGACAACCCGTCATGAGGGTGTTTGTGTAACCGTTTGAGAGCAGTACATGTAAGCTGTGATAATCCCGCACGCTCGACATCACCCCGTGCTCTTGCATCTGGCGCAGCAGTGCGTGCGTCTGGGGGGTGAGGGTGTAGTCGTGAATGTCACGCCATTCGCCCCGCTCGCAGCTCCAGCCGATGCCCATGGAGACGATGGGGGTTTTGATGGCGCGAAGGTCGCTGTGAAGCTTGTATTTTCCGGGGTACATGTTTTTTTGGAGTGCGGGGCCGCCGGTGAGAATGAGCGCGCGCGATGCGTTGACGATGGAAAGTTTCTCCTCATCAAAAGGCTCCCAGACATTCCAATCCAAAATCTCCCGATCGCTGCGCAGCGCAGAGAGCAGCTTTTTGGCGCGGTGTTTGATGAGAAAGTCTCCGGCGTTGTTTTTGCTGCCGGTGAGCAGAATGTAGCGATCCTTCATGTAAACATGTTCCACTGGATGACGGCGTCTTCCTCGATGGCGACGCGCGCGCTTTTGCCGACGATCTCGTCTATGAATTTGGGGCTTACCCCGTGCGCGGGGCGCTTGAAGGTGAGATCCTCTTTGCGCACGACGGCACCTTGCGCAATGGGGCGCGCGGCCACCAGAGAGCGGCGGGCATGGGCGCGGGCGGGGGCTTCATCGCTAAGGGCTGCAACCTTGAAGCTGCCTAGAATCTCAAAGGTGCGCTCCAGATTGGCGCGAAAGCGCTTGAGGTCCTCTTTGTCCATCGCGTGGTAGTGGTCATTGCCGCTTAGGGTTTTGTCGTGCGTGAAGTGCTTTTCGATAATCACCGATCCCAGTATCACCGCCATTTCGCACACCTTCATGTCATGCGGCAGGGTGTGGTCGCTGTAACCGATGATGTGTTGGGGAAATTTGGCTTTAAGATCCATGATCATCCCCAGATTGGCGTTGTGATCGGGGGTGGGGTAGTTGAGCACGCAGTGCAGCAGGGCAAGCGGCACCCCAAAAGGCTCGATCCAGCCCACCGCCTCTTCGATCTCATGCAGGGCGCTCGCACCTGTAGAGAGGATGATAGGCTTGCCAAACCCGCACATGTATTCGATAAAGGGCTTGTTGGTGATGTCTGAGGAGGAGATTTTGTAGACGTCCATCATCTCGTTTAAAAAGGTCGCGCTCTCAATGTCAAAAGGGGTACTGAGAAACTCGATGCCCAACGAATCGCTGTAGCGCTTGAGCTGTTGCATCTCTTCGCGCCAGAACCCTTCGTGCTTGGTGAAGAGTTCATGCTGCGAGCGTGTCGGCTCTTTGGTGGTGTCCCAGTAGGCCGGAGAGTCTTTGGAAGCGATGGTGTCGGCGCGGTAGGTCTGAAACTTCACGGCATCCGCACCCCCCTCTTTGGCCTCGTCGATGAGCCGTTTGGCCAGCTCCATGCTCCCTTCGTGGTTGATGCCGATCTCGGCGATGACGTAGGGTTTGTAGAGGCGATTTAGACAAGGGTTGTGGGTGGCAAAGAGGTTGCGTAGCGTCATAAAAGAGTCCTTCGTTAAAATAGATTTTGCAACAGACGGTTCACCCGTTTGCGGCCTTGGTGTAGTTTGGTTTTGCGCATGAGCTCATGCATGTAACGCCGACTGCGTTCATCGTCGCACAACGCAGCAAAGGTCTGCAGAATCTGCGCTGTCTCCACTGTAGTGCCCAGCCCCAGATTGACAAAACCAAATTCGCTCGAAGCAAAAAAGTGGGTCAACTCTCGCTCGTTTTGCGCCAGTACGATAGAGGGCACCCCAAGACTTGCCACTTCATAAGTGGTACGTCCAGCAGAGGTAAATACCAGATCGGCGCGGGCGATGTAATATGAGATGTTCGAGACGCTACGGCAGATCTCAACCCCCTCATAACCTTCGATACCCTCATAGCCGCTGTAGCCAAAGCCTGCGACTACGGTGATTTTAATGGAATGATCGCGGCAATAATCATAAATGGCTTCGATGCACATGCGGGTGTAGTTGTTGGGATCAACCCCGCCAAAAGTGATCAACACCTCGCGCACATGAGGCATGATTACTTTGGTCGGGGTGTAGAGAAATTCATCGCGCAAGATGAAGTAGTCATGCCCGAAGTAGTGGTTGGGCAAAACATGCTTTTCGGGATAGATGGCATTAATCACCAGATCGGCGTACGCGGCTCCAGCGCCTAGATCTTCAAAGTTGGCTACCTTGATCCCCAGACGCTTGATCCCCTCGATGTAGCCTTGGTCGGTATCGAGCCGATCATTGATCACCAGATCGGGACTCTGCGCTTCGATCTCTTCAAGCAAACTCCGCTCACCCTGCATCAGCACGGGGTAGTTTTTGGAGGCGATCTTCTCATACGCCATGGCGCTCTCACGCTCTACCAAAAAGGTGATCTGATGGTTGAGGATGTCATTGGCGACAATGAGGGTATTGTAGACGTGCCCTAGCCCTACCTGAGCATTTCCGGTGACCACAAAGAGTATCCTTTTGCGGCGCAGATGGTATTCGCAGAGACTCCAATCTTCGTAGGTGTCGATGTCGATCTCCTCTCCGCCGCTAAGCAGATAGAGCTCCACCGCATTGCCGATACGGTTTGTCGGGGTAACGACATGCGTGCGGCTAATGAAAAAGGCCCCCGTTTCGGTATAGGTGGGGGTGAGGTACTGGCGGTTGACGCGCGCGCTGTAGTTGGGGATGAAGCGCCCATCCTCTTTGCGCCAGCTTAGATGCGTGGCGTCTTTGGCGGCGATGAGCGTTTCGATATCGCTGCGCTTGAGCATCAAAGCGATGGCTTCGTCGAGTGAATGGGTTTTGAGCAGCGGGGAGGTGGGCTGCATGGTGATGATCAGATCATACTGCTTGTTTTGTACCTCTTTGGCGTACATGTAAGCGGCATAAATAACCGGATCGAGTGTGGTGCGGTCATCGGCGATAGTGCGATCACGTCGGTGGATGTTGGCGCCAAACTGCGCGGCAATGGAGAGAATCTCCTCATCGTCACTTGAAACAAAAACATCAAGCCCGAAGCGTGATGCGCGTGCGGTGGTGATGGCATAATAGATAAGCGGTTTGTCGCCCAAGAGGCGAAGATTTTTGCGGGGAATCCCTTTGGACCCTCCGCGCGCGGGAATGACGGCAAGTATCTGCATTGCATGCGCCTTGTGTGGCAAAAAGTAGAAAATTCTAGCTAAAAAGGGTTTTTAATCTTCTTTCGATTAAGATTAGCACCATGAAATCAAGCCTTTACATCGTCCGCTCACCGCTTCAACTGCTCAACGCCATTGAAGCCAAGCATCACCTTAAGACCCAACGCAACGTTTTGGTCATGTTGTACAACAAAAACTCCAATGCGACCGACAGAAACAATATCCAGATGACCCAACTGCTTGAAATCGATCCGTGGGATGAGATTATCGAGTATAACAAGGGTGCAGTGCGCAGCGACGGCGGCTTAATGGCACAGGTGCGGATGATCAAAAAACTGCGCAAAGAGCGCTTTGAATACCTCTTTAGCGGTGACTACGCGATCATGCATCAGATTATGATCGCCAACATTCCAAGCAAAGAGCTCTTTTTACTCGATGACGGTACCCTGACGCTCACCATCTACAAAAACGGCCTCGATCCAGACTACAAAGAAGAGAGTCTCACGCGAAGCTTCAAGCTCTTTCGCTACCGACTGTTCAATCTTAAAACCCGCCATAACAAAACGGTCAACTTTTTTACCTGCTTTCATATCGGCCCGGCTGAGGGCAAAACCATCATCTTTAATCGGTACGACTTTCTCAAGACACGTTTTTTGCCCTATACGGTCCGTGACGATCAGCATGTCTATTTTTTGGGTTCGTCTCTGCTCAATACGAACAAAGTCTCAGAAGAGACCTATATACGCAACCTACGCGCCTGTATCGACTACTTCGATAAACCGATGGTCTATATTCCCCACCGTGCGGAGATCATCCCCGATGCAGTCAAGGCGCTTCGAAGCGACCGCTTCCGCCTTGATGTCTCCACCGGACCTATTGAGTTGCGTTTTTTGCTTGAACGCCGCTATCCGATGTACATCGCGTCATTTTTTTCGACGGCGCTTTATACCCTTAACCATATCTTTCCCGAAAGCGCCATCCTCTCTATCCGTTTTAGAGATGAAGAGATTTTGCAGCAGCGCGACATTATTCAAAACAAATATGATTTTTTCGATACGACCACCGTCAAGGTGATCACTTTTTAAGGTGTGTGCGGCGCTCATCGAGCCAGCACAGCATCTGCAATACATTGCGCGAACGGCGTGAGCTCAGTTTTTTTGCGTATCGGGATTGTCGATCAGCGCTTCTAAATCCCGATAACCAGCAGCGTAGAGATCAAAAGCCTCCTTCCAGCGGGTGTCGCTTTTGACGGCGCGGCGGCGCTTCCAAGGGGCTTGATCTGAGCGTAAAAAGGCTACAACCGCACCGTGTGCCACTTGGGCGAGTTTCTGCCAAAATACGCGTGGCATATTCATCCAAAACAGATCATACGGCAAGCGTCCATCCGCATGCGCAATGGCGCGACTCCGCTTCAAAAAAGGGCGCACTGCACGATGAAACAGGCGTCGGTTGAGCTTCCATACCACCGGAACGCCTGCTGCGATTTTGACCGAAGCATTGCAGAAAAAGGGCTCAAAACTGCAAAAAAGACGGCGTGTGGTGTGAAAATTGACGATGGTCATACGCATCGTGGCAGGCCAAAACGCGAACCACTCATGCGCACTGTTGGGCCGTAGCGCCTCAAGGCGTTCAAAATGCATCCGACGGCGCTCATCGATTTGGCGCAGGATCTCAGGCTTAATGTAGCCGCTTCGTAGCGGCTTGGTGCGGCTCTCCCCTTTGCGCTCTATCTCCAGCAAAAACCGAAACAGACCGTACCCTTTGAAT
>DZBC01000136.1 GCA_022729835.1 Sulfuricurvum sp.
TAAATATGGATCGACTCGCCTTTAAGTCCGCGCGGATAACCTGTCCCGTCGTAGCGTTCGTGGTGTTCGTAAGCAATGATATCGGCAGCTTTGAGAATCTTGCGTTTGAAGGGCTTGAGCAGTTCATGCGCATTGGTCGTGTGGCGTTTCATGATCTCAAACTCCTGCGCATCGAGCGCAGCGGGCTTGTGCAAAATATGCTGCGGGATCGTGATCTTACCGATATCGTGCATCGGACTGGCAAAAAGTAGCAGCTCAGCATCCTCTTCACCCATCGCCGGATGCAGTCTTGCCAGCAGTGCGCAGCACTCGCTCACGCGGCGGATATTCCGCCCCGTCTCATCAGAAGTGGACTCCATCAGCTCAGTGAGCAGATAGATGATCTCCTTTTGGGTCTCTTCAAGCTCGCCGAGGAGTCTGCGCTGCTCATATTTGATCTTGGTTTCAAGTGCCAGATTGTGTTTGCGCAACACCAACTGAGAACGGTAAAGTTCGAGATGGTTTTTGACGCGAGAGAGCAGTTCTGCGGGATGAAAAGGCTTGGTAATGTAGTCCACTGCCCCCATTTCAAAACCTTTGGTTACCGAGTCGGCATCCACACGCGCCGTCAAAAAAATGACCGGCACGTCAGTGTTAGGGGTGTCACTCATTTTTAGGCGCCGACACACTTCGAAGCCGTCGATACCGGGCATCATGATATCGAGCAACACGAGATCAAACTTTTCCTGAGCCAGCAATGCGAGCGCCTCATCACCGTTTTGGGCGTAGGAGAAGTCGTAATCTTGCTCCCTAAGAATACTCATGGCCACTTGAATATTATCGGCGACGTCATCGACGATCAGGATACGAAAACTTAGATCCATCATTACGGCCCTTTAATGCAGGTTGAGAAGCATTATAGCGCCAAACAGTCATTTTTAGAGTTCATTATTGTTACGGCCAAAACAACTCCAGAATGCATAAATTATATACAATAAGATGGCTACTGATTGATCTATAATATCCTATCTGGCATAAGGAGCCCTCCCGTGAGCCTCGCACCCCTTGACATCCTCTGGATCGTCTTGTGCGCCTTTTTGGTCTTTTTGATGCAACTGGGTTTCGCGCTGGTCGAAAGCGGCACGGTACGCCCCAAAAACACCATCAATGTTGCCATGAAGAACCTTATCGACACCATCGTCGGCATCATCGCATTTTGGCTTGTGGGCTTCGGTGTGATGTTTGGTGCGGAGGGCTTTGCGATTGATGGCTCCGATCTGGAGCAAAACGCCTACTTCTTTTTTCAGGCGATGTTTGCGGCTACTGCAGCCACCATCGTCTCAGGCGCGGTAGCCGAGCGGATGAAATTCAACGGTTATGTGGTTGTTGCGGTGGTCGTAACGGCGCTGATCTATCCGCTCTTTGGGCACTGGGCGTGGAGCGAAGGAGGTTGGCTTAAACAGCTCGGTTTTGTCGATTTTGCCGGCTCGACGGTGGTACACTCCATCGGTGCATGGATCGGCCTTGCCGGAGCCATTGCGCTGGGGCCAAGGCTGGGGCGCTTTCGCAAAGGCACTATCGTCATGTTTTCCCCAAACAACCACAACTTTATCGTCTTTGGGATCTTTATTCTCTGGTTTGCGTGGTTTGGATTTAATGCCGGAAGCCTGCTCGCCTTTGATGCTAAAATCACCTCCATCTTGCTCAACACCACGCTTGCTGGCGCTTTTGGAGGGTTTGGCGGCTATCTGCTAAGCCTCTTTTACAAGGAGCGCGTTGGGGTCGAAATATTTAGCTTTGGGATCCTCTCGGGATTGGTGGGGATTACCGCAGGCTGCGCATCGATGGATGCGCAGACTTCCGCGCTGGTGGGGCTGGTGTCGGTAGGGGTGATGTTTTATACCGATAAGCTACTGCGGCGATGGCATATCGACGATCCGCTGAGCATCGTCGGCATCCATGGCGCTGCTGGGGCGTGGGGCACTTTTGCTGTAGCCCTGTTTGGTGTACTTCCGCAAGGGATGGATCGCCTCTCTTTTGCTCTGATACAGCTTATAGGCATCGCTACAGCCCTTGCCTTTGCCCTTTTATGCGGCTTTGTGCTCTTTGCGTTGCTGCGCGCGGCGGATATTTTGCGGGTACCTCCGCGCCATGAGGTGCTGGGGCTCAACGTCTCCGAACACCACGCCAAAATGCCTTGGGTCGAGACCATCGAAGGGATCGTCAAGATCATGCGCACGGGCAACATGCGCCTCAAACTGCATACCGAGCGCGACACCGAAGTCGGTATCGTCGCGCGCTTTGTCAACCATCTTCTGGAGATGCTGCGCTTCAAGCAAGAGCAGCTCACCATACAAGCCCACAGCGACACCCTCACTTTGCTGCTCAATCGACGCGGACTGCTTGAGCGCATCACAGGCAAAAACCCCTATAAAAGCGGCTATTCGCTGATCATCATTGACATTGACCATTTCAAAAAGATCAACGACACCTTCGGTCACGACATCGGCGACCGCGTACTGCGTACCATTGCCGACACCTTGCGCACCCATATCCGCCAAAGCGACGCGCTCGCACGCTGGGGCGGAGAGGAGTTTCTCATCGTCGCCTCAAGCTGTGATTTGGCCGATAGCGAAGCGCTCGCCGAAAAGCTGCGCCTTCAGATCGCCGCACTGCGTATCGACTCCATCGGTACGCTCACCTGCTCCTTTGGCGTCAGCAGCCCCAAAAACCAAAACATAACCTTCGAGCAACTCTTCAAGCAAGCCGACAGCGCCCTCTATCAGGCCAAGACTCTGGGGCGTAATCGGGTGTGCAGCTACTAAGGCGCCACACCATCGTATTTTTGTGCGTTTGCGACTAAAATAAGCTTCACTTGCCTACAATATGCCCCAATCAAGGAGGGTGTATGCAGAACCTTTTTTATGATGTCGGCGCGCTGGATCAGCGCTGCTACACGCAATTTGGCCTCAGCGAAGAGCTGCTCATGGAGCACGCCGCCGATGGGATGAACGACTACATACGCGCCCGCGTTTTGCGGGGCAAAAAGGTGCTGATCGTCTGCGGAGCGGGCAACAACGGCGCGGACGGTTTGGCGCTTGCAAGGTTGCTCTGCGGTGACTACGAAGTGACGGTGCTGCTGCCTTGGGGTGCCAAATCGCCGCTCTCACGCGTGCAGCACAAACGGCTGGAGGCCTTACATGTAAGCTTTATCGACGCTCTTGAGCCGTGCGACGTGCTGGTCGATGCGCTGCTGGGCAGCGGGGCCAAACGCGCTTTGGAGCCGCAAACGCAGCTACTGCTAGAGCAGATGAACGCCCTTAGCGCGCTCAAAATCGCCTGCGATCTGCCCAGCGGGCTTGATCTGCAAGGGTGCGTGAGCGAACCGTGCTTCAAGGCCGACGTGACGCTCACGATGGGCGCACTCAAACGCGGCCTCTTTAGCGACGCGGCCAAAGAGGTGGTGGGCGTAGTTGAGGTGATCGATCTGGGCCTCTCTCGGCTCTACTACGAGAGCGAATCGCCGTGGCATTTGCTCGAAGCCGAAGATCTGCTCCTGCCCCACCGCGTGCGCAGCGACAGCCACAAAGGCAGCTACGGCCATCTAGGCGTACTCTGCGGCGAAAAGAGCGGCGCGGCGGTGCTGTGCGGTAGTGCGGCGATGCGCTTTGGCGCGGGGCTGGTGAGTCTGCTTTGCAATGAATCGGTGCCGTTGCCCTATGAGCTAATGCAAAGCCACACCCTCCCTGCAAACCTCAGCGCTCTGTGTCTGGGCATGGGACTGGGGCAGGAGTTTTGTGACCAAGAACTGCGCACTTTTATCAATCACACCCTGCCTCTGGTGATCGATGCCGACCTGTTTTATCATCCCCTACTATGTGAGCTACTCAAGCGCGACAACGTGGTGTTAACCCCACATCCCAAAGAGTTCTGCGCACTGTACCGCGCCTGTGCCCTAGGGGAGATTGATATCGCGACACTCCAGCGTGACCGCTTCGGCTACGCACTGCGCTTTTGTGCTGCATATCCCCACACCGTGCTGCTGCTCAAAGGTGCCAACGTCATCATTGCACAAAACGACGCACTCTACGTCAACCCCCACGGTAGCGCTATTCTGGCCAAAGGAGGCAGCGGCGATGTGCTAAGCGGACTTATCGGCGCCCTTTTGGCACAAGGTTACACTCCGCTAGACGCGGCGATTCACGGTTCTCTAGCCCATACCGCCGCAAGCGCACGCCTTACATGTAACAACTACGCGATGAACCCCTTTGATCTCATCGATGCGGTGGGTCGGCTGTGAAGCGAATTATCATCCTCTTTAGTGGCGAGGGCAGCAACCTTGTGCATCTCATCAAGGAGCTACATCTCAAAAGCTGCGTCGTAGCATGTGCCATCACCAACAACCCCAATGCCGGCGGTATCGCCAAAGCGGAGGCTCTAGGCATAGAGGTGGCTGTGATCGATCACACCCTTTTTGAAAGCCGCGAAGCCTTCGATGCCGCTTTGGTGCGCACTGTCCATGCCTACGCGCCCGATCTAACTGTATTGGCAGGGTTCATGCGGATTCTCACTCCTGTTTTTACCTTACATGTAAAGGCGATCAACCTGCACCCCTCTTTGCTACCCCAATTCAAGGGCGCACGGGCGATTGAGCGTAGTTTTGAGAGCGGTGAGCGGGTCTGCGGCGTCTCGGTACACTGGGTGAGCAGCGAACTCGACGGCGGGGAAGTAATCGCGCAGGAGTCGTTCGAGCGCGGCGTACAGGAGACGCTGGAGGGCTTTACATGTACCATCCGTACCATCGAACACCGCTTGCTTGCACGTACCATTATGAGTCTATTGCAATAGCCCGCACTTGTGCTACAATTTGTGGCATTGGAGTGTATCATGAAAAAATTGCCCTCTTTTCAATGCTGTTTGTGCTCATTGTGGCCCTCATTTTTACGGTTCTGTATCGCCAATACCAAGAGGATAGGGCACTGCTTGGGCAGACCAAACTCGAACAGCTCGACAGCCTCTACAAAAGTGCCATCACCACCTACAGACTAAACGCCCGCTCCACCTATGGCAATCTGATTTTGCAACCCGAAGTGCTCGCTATTTTGCATCAGGTCGAAGGCACCTCTCCTGAGCAATTTGACGCATTGCACTGGAAACTCCATGCTCTTTTGAAAAAGCAATACGAAGGACTCAAAGAGGCGCTTGATGTGCGCCAGATCCATTTTCATCTGCCCGATGGTCGCAGCTTTTTGCGGATGCATCGCCCTGAGCAATACGGCGACAATCTCATGCAGGTGCGCGAATCCATAGCCATAGCCAACGAGCAAAAACGCTACGCCGAGGGCTTTGAAGAGGGCCGTATCTTCAACGGCTATCGCTATATCTTCCCCATCATTGATCAAGGAAAGCACCTTGGCAGCATCGAAATCAGCGTCTCCATCAACGCCATCATCAAGCACCTAAGCCAAGTCTTCAAAAAGCGCGGATTTTACTTCATGATCGAAAGCGACGTCGTATCGGGTACCGTTTTTGACAAGGAAAAAGGTAACTACGCCCCCTCCACCCTACATGACGCTTACGTCATTGATCTGGGGGTGCAAGCCCACTTCGACACTGCGCTTGAACCCCTACTGCGCACCCTCCATGACGATCCGGCCGTCACCGAAAACATCCATAGCAAGCTTCCGTTTGTACGCGCACTGAGCTATCAAGACAAAGCGATCGTGGCTACCTTCATGCCGATCGTCAATCTCCGTCTTGAGCCCATTGCCTACCTCATCTCACTCGAATCTGACAGCACCTTTCAAAGCCGTTTTAGTACCTTTTTGAGTGCAACAGTGTTAAGCCTGCTGATCGGATCACTGATCTTTGGTGCCATCGCCTATCTGATCTGGCACAGCGGTAAAGCCCTCAAAGAGAAAGAGAGGCTTGACCTTCTCGTAGCGCAAAAAACTCAAGCGCTCAAACAGGAACAA
>DZBC01000137.1 GCA_022729835.1 Sulfuricurvum sp.
TCAAAGGATTGACATGATCCTCAGCTTTAACAGACAAGAGTGGCTTGGCAACACCCGCGCCGATCTGCTCTCGGGGTTGGTCGTCGCGCTGGCGCTGATCCCCGAAGCGATCGCCTTTTCGATCATCGCAGGCGTCGATCCCAAGGTAGGGCTGTACGCCTCGTTTTGTATCGCCGTGGTGATCGCTTTTGTAGGCGGCCGATCCGGCATGATCTCGGCGGCTACGGGGGCGATGGCGCTGCTGATGGTGACGCTCGTTAAAGAGCACGGCTTGGAGTATCTGCTTGCCGCGACGCTGCTGACCGGCGTGTTTCAGATCATTATGGGCTATCTCAGAGTCGGCGTTCTGATGAGCTTTGTCGCGCGCGCCGTGGTGGTGGGCTTTGTCAACGCACTGGCGATTCTCATCTTTATGGCGCAGTTACCGGAGCTCACCAATGTGACGTGGCATGTCTATGCGCTGACCGCACTTGGACTTGGGATCATCTACCTTTTTCCCTATGTGCCGCGTATCGGAGGGCTGATACCCTCGCCGCTCGTGACTATCGTGGTGCTCACGCTTTTGACGCTCGCTTTGGGCATCGACGTGCGCACGGTGGGCGATATGGGCGCGCTGCCCGATACCTTGCCGATCTTTTTGTGGCCGGATGTGCCGCTAACGCTTGAAACCCTCCAAATCATCCTTCCTTATTCTCTAGCGCTCGCCGTCGTCGGGCTACTTGAGTCACTCATGACGGCGACCATCGTGGATGACCTCACCGACACCAAAAGCGACAAAAACCGCGAGTGCGTCGGTCAAGGAGTGGCCAATATCGCCTCGGGTTGTATCGGCGGCATGGCGGGGTGCGCCATGATCGGACAATCGGTCATCAACGTCAAATCAGGCGGACGCGGGCGGCTCTCTACCTTTGTCGCGGGCTTTTTCCTGCTCATTATGGTGGTCTTTTTAAGCGATCTGATCTCCATCATCCCGATGGCCGCGCTGGTGGCGGTAATGATTATGGTCTCTATCGGCACCTTCAATTGGGCTTCCGTAAAGGGACTGCGCACCCTGCCGCTCTCGACCAATATCGTGATGCTCTCTACCGTCGTCGTGGTCGTCTTCACCCACAATCTGGCCCTTGGTGTGCTTACCGGCGTACTGCTTGCATCGCTCTTTTTTGCCAACAAAATCAGCCACTTCATGTACTGTGACACCCACCTTGAGGGCGAAAGCCGCATCTACCGCTTTGTAGGGCAGCTCTTTTTCAACTCCGCCGACAAATTCGTCGATACCTTTGACTTTAAAGAGCCGGTCTCGAACGTGGTCATTGACCTGACACGCGCGCATTTTTGGGATATTTCAGCCGTGTACGCTCTGGATAAATCGGTACTCAAACTACGCAAAGAGGGCAAAACGGTAGAGGTGATCGGCAAAAACGAAGCGAGCCAAACCATCATCGACCGCTTCGGCATCCACGACAAACCCGAAGAGATCGAGAAGGTGATGGGCGGGCACTGAGCCTACGACGAATAAAAGTATTTTAAAAGCACCTGCAATTTTCTTTCTGTTTACCCCAAAGGCCTATCGTAAAGATAACCCTTACAGGAGGATGACATGAGCGAAGAGATGCTTTGGCACCATCAAGAGAGCACAAGTGTGATGGATCAACTCCAGACCTCACCACAGGGTCTAAGCCCCCAAGAGGTCAAAGCGCGACTGGAGCGCGACGGCCCCAACCGCATGAGCGAACCTCCCAAACGTAGCCCTTTTGTTCGTTTTATGCTCCATTTTCACAATATTTTGATCTATGTTTTGCTTGCGGCAGCCGCGGTGACGGCGATGCTCGATCACATCAGCGATACCTTGGTGATTTTGGCGGTTGTGTTGGCCAATGCGATCATCGGCTACATCCAAGAGGGTAAAGCCGAAAAAGCGCTCGATGCGCTCAAAGAGATGCTGGCCCCGCACGCTTCTGTCGTTCGTGGCGGAACACGCGAAAATATTGACGCAGAGGCGCTGGTAGTGGGTGATGTCGTACTGCTTGAAGCGGGAGATAAAGTGCCTGCCGATCTGCGTCTGTTCAAAACCCACGGCTTTGCAGTGCAAGAAGCGCTGCTCACCGGAGAGTCACTCCCCGTCGAAAAAAGAAGCGCTCCGGTAGGTAAAAGCGCCACATTGGGAGATCAGCTCTGCATGGCTTTTAGTGGTACTATCGTCACCTCAGGCACAGCACAGGGGGTGGTCGTCTCGACAGGAGCGCACACTGAGATTGGCCGCATCAGCGGAATGCTGCAAAATGTCCAAATGCTTAAAACCCCACTGGTAGAGCAGATGGATACCTTTTCGAAGTGGCTGACGATCTTCATCCTCGCACTTTCGAGCATGATCATGTTCTATGGGTTAATGACTCTTCACATGCCCTTTGACGCACTTTTTATGGCGGTTGTAGGACTCTTTGTCGCTGCAATTCCCGAAGGACTACCCGCAGTACTGACCATTACGCTCGCCGTGGGCGTGCAGGCAATGGCCAAACGCAATGCCATCGTGCGCCGACTGAGCGCCATTGAAACCGTCGGCGCCGTATCGGTGATTTGCACGGACAAGACAGGCACGCTAACCCGCAATGAAATGATGGTTGCCGTTGCCGTTTTAGAGGGAATGACCTTACATGTAAAGGGTGAGGGCTATGCTCCGATCGGTGATATTTACCAAGGCGATCACGCGTTCGCACCCAAAACCAACCGCGCCTTTGATCTGATGGTCAAAGTGTGTGTTTTGTGCAACGACGCCGAACTACACCACTACGACGACTGGAAAGTCGAGGGTGATCCGATGGAGGGGGCGTTGCTCGCTTTTGCCGGTAAGGCAGGATACGAGAGCGTTGAGTGTCGCGGTGCATACCACCGTACCGATGCGATCCCCTTTGATGCCAAACACCAATACATGGCGACCCTGCATCACAACCACCACACTAAGGCTGAAGCTTTCATCTATCTCAAAGGATCACCTGAAAAAGTCCTCACACTCTGCGGCTACGCTTTGGATTCACAAGGCAAGCGCGTCGCTTTGGATCATGCGGCGTGGACACATCGCGCCGAAACAATCGCCGCGCAAGGGCAGCGGGTGCTGGCCATCGCCTACAAAGCAGCCAAGCCGGAGCAAACGGTGCTGCATCAAGATGATTTACGCGCAGAGGTAATCTTGCTAGGGCTTATCGGCCTCATCGATCCGCCGCGCACTGAGGCAATCAACGCCGTAGCGGAGTGTCACAGCGCAGGTATCAGCGTCAAAATGATCACAGGTGACCACGCCCTCACCGCTGGGGCCATAGGCAAGCAGATCGGTCTCACACACGCCGATCATATCTTGACCGGTCATCAGATCGATGCACTGGATGATGAAGCACTCGGCAAGGCGGTGCTTTCACACGACATCTTCGCCCGAACCACACCGCAACACAAACTACGCCTTGTCATGGCCCTGCAAAGCCATGGCCTCACCGTCGCTATGACAGGTGACGGTGTGAACGACGCACCGGCGCTCAAACGCGCCGATGCGGGTATCGCCATGGGGCAAAAAGGGAGTGAAGCGGCCAAGGAGGCCTCTGAATTGGTGCTGACCGATGACAATTTCACCTCCATCGTCGCGGCGGTACGCGAAGGGCGGACGGTCTATAGCAACATCAAAAAAGTGATCAGTTGGACACTACCGACCAATGCCGGTGAAGCGTTGGTCATTATCATTGCACTTCTTTTGGCCATGCCCCTACCCATCACCCCGATTCAGATTCTGTGGATCAACATGATCACCGCAGTGACGCTGGGAATTGCCCTTGCTTTTGAGCCTGCCGGTACCGGTACAATGCGCCGCAAACCCAGGAAACGCAATGAGCCGATCCTTAGCCGCATATTGATCTACCAAGTTGCTTTTACTGGAGTGCTCTTTGTAGCAGGAGTCTTTGGGCTTTACTTCTACGCGACCGCGCAGGGTGAGAGCCTTGAGACCGCCCGCACAATGGCCATGAATGTGCTGATTTTTATGGAGATCATCTATCTCTTTCACATCCGAAGTATGAGTGATCTTTCCATCGACACCGCCCGCCTTAGAGCAACCAAAGCTGTATGGATCGCCGTAGGTGTCGTCTTTGTCGCACAAGCCCTCTTGACGTACATCCCGTTGATGCAGCGCATCTTTGCGACAACAGCGCTCAACCTAACCCAAGTGCTGCTCATTTTCGCTGTCGGCACGCTTTTGCTGGTGATCATCGAAGGTGAAAAGCAGATTCGCTTGCGGTTTTTTTAAATTGTTTGGGCAAATATGGAGGGCAGCACAAGAAGGAATGGATATGCCCCAAGGAATCTTTGCCTATGAGAGCAGATCACTATAGTCAAAACTAAGCGGCCGAATGTAGAGCTTGCCCTCAATCTCGAAGATGCGGTCGTCATTTTTGAGCCGCTGAGCAAACCGTGCCATCATGAAGGTGCGCTCCTTCTTCTCCATTCCCTGGCGCTTGAGGTACTTTTTGAGCGAGATCAGATCGTCAATCGGCGTACTCTCAATCACCTCGGCTTCCTCGCTCTCGCCGCGTACTTCATCAATTACCTGCTCCATCCCATGCGCACTGAGAAACTTGGAAGCCACTACATGTAAGACATCGCGCAGTTGGGCATCGCGCTCTTTGTAGATCTGTTCGATCTTTTCGCGCTCGGCAATCAGCATCGCTTCGCGCTGGTCGCGCAGATTGGTGTTTTCATTTTCAAGTTTCTCCACGCGAGAACGTAGGCGGGAGTTCTCCTCTTCGATGTAGTCGTAGTAGCGGGTGTCGGGCACAGCGTGCGGGGTGCTTGGGCGGGCTTGCGGCTCAATGGCGACAAACTTGACGCCGTTTTCGATCACGCAATCTAGGCTACCCCGACGGATGCGGTTATGGATCGCCTCTTTGGAGACTTTGAAGTGTTCCGCCGCTTCGGCAATGCTCATTTTGGTCATAACCGCCCCTAACGCAGGTTTTCAAACACGAGCGGTGCATCCCACTCAAGGCCGCGAATATGACGAATCACCGCTTGAAGATCATCGATCTGTTTGCCCTTGATGCGGATCGCGTCGCCTTCGATGTTGGCGGTGACCTTAAAGCCCTGCGCCTTGATCTCGGCGACGATCTTTTTGGCCTCTTTGGAATCAATCGTATCGACCACCTTGTAGGTCGCTTTGCGTGTGCCGCCGCTCGCATCTTCGGTCTTTAGATGCTCTAGCACCTTAGATGAGAGATCGCGTTTGATCAGTTTTCCGACAAGGATGTCAAAGAGCGCTTCGACTTTGTTGTCGCTTGAGGCGACCAGAACGAGCGCCTTCTCTTTCTCTTTGAAGTTTACTTCATAGGGGGTGCCCTTGAAGTCGTAGCGGTTGGCGACCTCTTTGTCTACCTGATTGAGGGCGTCTTTGAAATCTTGCAGATTGATCTTCGCGGTAATGTCGAAGGAGTGCTCTTTGGCCATCGGTTCTACCTTGTGTTATTGATGCAAACGAGTATAACCAAGCGTTACTGATGTTAGGCACAAATTCGCGCAAAGCGCTCTATAACCGCTCCAACCCGAAATACGTTTTGAGCGCCTCTTCATAAAGCACTTCGCGTTTTTCCAGCCTGCCCTCTTCGATGAGTTTGAGTTCGTTATCGACCAAAATCCTGCGTCCGCTCGGCGTCTGCATGATGGCCAGCTTCTTTTGCGTAAAGATCGTGTCGGGGTGGGTGGCGTTGAAGTAGTTGGCGAGGCTAAATTCGATCCACTCCTGCGCCACTGGGGCAAACCCGTACAGGCGCTGCCACTGCTCTTGCACCCGCGCGCTCAGCACAAACTCCCCGTCGATATGCGCCAATCGAAATCGATCGCTCCCCTGTACCGCTTCGCCCTCTTG
>DZBC01000138.1 GCA_022729835.1 Sulfuricurvum sp.
TGGAGTATCCCGACAACCACCGCTTTATCGACACGACGGCGGGTCTGGCCTACTGCCCCGATCCCAAAGTGGTGCTCAAAGTGGATTATATGATGCGCGACTACGGTGAAAAGGCGAAGCTCGCGGATGAGGGGATCTTCACGCTGGCCGCCGGGTTTATATTTTAAGGAGATGATGATGCAACCCTTACATGTAACGCTTTTAACCGCACTACTTTTAGTCGGCTGCGGTGGCGGCGGCAGCAGCTCCGCGCCCCAAGAAGAGGCCCCCAAGCTCAGTAAAGAGGAGCTGGGCGATCTGCTCTTTGGCGACGCCAACCTCTCGCTTACGCGCTCTATCTCCTGTGCTTCGTGTCACAACGCGGAGCACGGTTTGGCCGATGCACGCTATCTTGACCCTGCTCATGGTAATCGAGTGCATGGTGCGCTCTCGCTGGGCGATGACGGCCTCACTTTGGGTGGACGCAATGCGCCGACTATGGGTTATGCCCAGCTTAGTCCCGATTTTCACAAGCAAGCAGATGGCACCTACAAAGGCGGGCAGTTTCATGATGGCCGCGCAGAAAGCCTCAAAGAGCAGGCCAAAGGCCCTTTTCTCGACGCCGCCGAGATGATGATGCCAGACATGCAGAGTGTCATTGACCGCGTTAAAGAGAATGCCGCCTATGTGAGCAACTTCAAAGCACTCTATGGCGAAAGCATTTTTGACGACACAAAAGCCGCATATGATGCACTCGCAGAAATGATCGCCAAATACGAAAAAACCGAAGAGTTTGCCCCCTTTGATTCCAAATATGACCGCTGGCTGGCCGGCAAAGCGGAGTTTAGCGAGCAAGAGGAGCTGGGCTACACCCTCTTTTTTTCGCTCAACAACACCAACTGCGCCACCTGTCACACCCTCAACTCAAAAAGCGAAAGCCCCAAAGAGGGCTTCACCAACTTCGAGTATGAGAACATCGGCACCCCGCGCAACTACGTTTCACTTGCGGCCAAAGGGCTGAGTTTTGAGACGACCGACTTAGGCCTTGGGGGCAGAGCCGATATCAACGACTCCGCGCACTACGGCAAAGTCAAAGTGCCCACACTGCGCAATGTTGCGGTGACCGCTCCGTATATGAGCAACGGTGTCTTTAAAGAGCTGCGCACTGTGATCGCTTTTTATGATCATATGGCGGGAGCCGGCGGACATGCGCTCAATCCTGAAACCTCAAAGCCGTGGGATGAGCCGGAAGTCAATGCGACCATCAACCATGAGGTGCTTCAAGCGACCAAAGCGCTTAGTGATGAGAAGATCGACGCGCTGGTCGCCTTTCTCAAAACCCTCACCGATGCGCGTTATGAGCATCTACTCGATTAGTCCTCAATGTCGATCTTTTCGACACGGTTTCGACCCGTCGCTTTGGCCTTATAGAGGGCTTCGTCGGCACGCTGAAGCAGAATAAGCGCTTTTTGTCGGGAGTCTACTTTTGCGCAGACCGCACCGATACTGACGGTGACATGATCAGCGGCTTGTGAGTAGGCGTGGGTAATGGCGAGGGACTCGATGGCTTGAAGCATCCTTCGCGCGATCTCCATCACGCCGTGTTCATCGGTCTCTGGCAACACCGCCACGAACTCTTCGCCGCCGTAGCGCGCCAGCAAGTCGGCGGGGCGTTGCAAGGTGCGCTCAAGCGCCTGAGCGACGCCAAAGAGGCACTCATCGCCTAGCCCATGACCGTAGTGGTCGTTGAACTGTTTGAAAAAGTCGATGTCGATCATCAGCAGACCAAGATTTTTGCGGCTGCGCGAGAGGCGCAGTGCTTCGGAAGAGAGCTTTTCGTCAAAGTGGCGGCGGTTGGCAACGTGGGTGAGCGGATCGATATGAGACATTGCTTCGAGCAGATCAGCTTGGCGCTTGAGGTTGATGTGGTTGCGGACGCGGGCGCGGACGATGGGCAGGTTGAAGGGTTTGGTGATGTAATCCACCGCGCCAAGGTTGAGGCCGCGCTCCTCTTCGCGCTCCTCATCCAGCGCACTGACGAAGATTATGGGAATGCGGCTGGTTTTGGGGTCGCTTTTGAGGCTGCGGCAGGTGGTGTAGCCGTCGATTTCGGGCATCATGATATCGAGTAAAATCAGGTCGGGCGGCGTGTCGCCATGCGCGATTTCGAGCGCTTTGGCTCCGCCTGTGGCGATTTGAACGGTGTATTCGCCGGTGAGTCCATGGGCCAGCATACGGGCATTGGTGGGTTGGTCGTCTACGACCAAAATGCGCGCTTTGGTGTTTTGTGTGGGTGCATTGTCGGCATGTTGCGGCTCAAACCGCTTTTTTAAGGCGTTCATCGTTTGTACTTCGGGGCACTCTGGTTGATCGGGACAGCGCAAGAGCGGGAGCGTGAACGCAAAAGTGCTCCCTTTGCCCTCTTGACTCTCTACTTTTAGCTCCCCACCCATCAGATGAACGAGTCTGGAGGTGATGGCCAGACCCAGCCCAGAGCTTCCGTGGCTTTTTGCAAAAGGCTCTTGACCTTGTGCAAAGGGGAGAAACATCTCTTTTTGGGTCTGCTCATCCATACCGATACCGCTGTCGTGAATGGCAAATTGGACCTGCGATATCAGATCGTCGTGCTCTTGGAGCACCGCGCTGAGGGTGATGCTACCTTGGTGGGTGAATTTAATCGCATTGGAGAGGATGTTGTCGAGAATTTGACGCACACGCACACCGTCGGCTTTGTAAGCACCTAATGCCCGCTCGTCGATATTAAAACGAAAATCTACCATTTTTTGACGCGCCGTAGCCGCATAGAGCGTATTGAGATCATCAAGCAGGGTACCGAGGCTAAAGGGCTTTGGGATGAGAATGAGTCGTCCTGATTCAATTTTAGAGAGATCGGAGATATCTTCGAGTATCTGTATCAACAGCTCGCCGGTGTGTTCGATGTGGTCGAAGTATTCGTAGATGAGCGTGTGATCATGCGCTTTGAGCCCCTGATGGGACCAGTTGATGATCATGTTTAGCGGGGTTTTTATCTCTTGGCTGATACCGACGAGGTAGGTGACCGTAGCGCGGTTGATCTCTTCGGCAGCCTCTTTGGCTTGGGCGAGTCGTGCTTTCTCCTCTTCGCTGTGATGAAGTCTACGGCGAATACGCCATACAAGGAGGATCAAAAACGCCGACGCTAGAGCGATCAGCGCCGTTGTCATGGCTGCTCCTTTGCAGATAGGCGCGCTAAGAAGGCGGCGACGAGTGCTGCGGCTGTATTAAAATCGAATGAGGCGAGCGCCTCTTCAAGTAGGCTCCAGCGGGTTGCAAAGGGAGAGTTGGTCATCTGGGCTTTGAGGGCTTCGACAAAGGAGTCATCGATAAATTCGTTGTTTTCTAGCTGTAGGGCCATGTGCGTGAGGCTCGCTTGAAGCGTGTTTGGATCGAAAGGGATAGCAGGTAGGGGCTTGGGCTCGTCTGCTTGGATGATTCCATTGATGGCGTCGCGGGTTGCGCGTAGGAGCACCTCAAGGGTTTCGATCTGTTCTTTGGGGGGTACATGAGCCTGTTTGAGCGTGGCGTCAATGGCGGCGCTGTGATGATACAGCGCCGTCGCAGCGAGATTGCCAGCGACCCCTTTGAGGGTATGCACGGCGCGCTCAGCCTCTTCGATGGCTTTGGCGGAGGTGTGATCAAGCGAGGCGAGGTGTGCAGGGAGCGCGAGGAACTCACCGTCGATTTGCACTTTGAAGTGCTCGAGCAGCTTGTGATAGAGGTCGCTCTTGCCGCTGAGTCGGTTGATGGCAATGTGTGGCTCTAGTAACGGTTCATTGGTAGAGGGTTTGGGTGCTTGCGCTGCAACTGTGGTATTGCGGGGCTGTTTGAGCCAAGTGATGAGTGTTTTTTTGAGCTCTTCAGACTCGATGGGCTTGCTTAGATGGGCGTTCATTCCGGCCTCTATCGCTTTGCGCTGATCATCTACCATCGCAGCGGCGGTAAGGGCGATGATGGGGATGTGTTCATTAAAACGGCGGATCTGTCGGGTCGCTTCATAGCCATCAAGGACGGGCATCTGAATATCCATCAAAATCAGATCAAACGTCTGCTGTCTGGCGAGTGCCACGGCTTGAATGCCATTATGTGCTAGGGTACATGTAAGCCCAAGGCGTTGTAGTTGCGCTTGTGCAACCTCTTGATTGATAAGGTTGTCTTCGACCAGCAAAAGGTGGCCTTGCATCCGAAAATCGGGATCAATCATAGAGGTATGTTTGGTAACAAAAGCCTCTTGCTCCTCTGTCGTGCAGTGCTGTAGCGGCAGATCGAAGCTGAAACTACTGCCCATTCCCAAAGCGCTCTCAATAAGAATATCAGAGCCGCCAAATGCTCTGATGAGGCGTTCAGTGATCACCAGCCCCAGACCAGCCCCACCGTGGGTGCGGGTGATGGAGTTGTCTACCTGACTGAAGGCTTGAAAGAGGCGCTGGCGCTGCTCTTGATCCATCCCGACACCGGTGTCGTTGATACGGATGCGTATCCAGGTCTGCTCCCCTTGGGTGCGCAGTCGGGTTATGCGCAAAGAGACCTCTCCCTCTTCGGTGAATTTGATAGCGTTATCGATGAGATTGGTGAGTAGTTGACGCAGACGCAGGGCATCTGCGCAGTAGACGCGCTCTAGTGTATTATCAATGGTGAAGCGGAGCTTGACGCCCTTGTTTTTGGCCAGATCGGCAAAGAGGCTGTAGAGGTTGTCGATGAGCTTGCTTGGAGAAAATGGGTGGGTATGGAGGCTGAGTCTGCCCGATTCCATGGCGGAAAAATCAAGGATGTTGTTGAGGGTACTGAGCAAGATTTTTCCGGCATGATGAATCTTGTCGAGCTGTGTGTGCATTAGATGGGCATCTTCCTCGCGGCGTCCAAGCTCGCTTAGCCCGATGATCGCATTAAGAGGGGTACGGATTTCATGGCTCATATTGGCCAGAAATTCGCTTCTGGTACGGTTGGCAGCTTCAGAGCGCTCTTTGGCCTCTTGGAGTGCGTGTTCACTCGCTTTACGATCGGTGATGTCAAGATGGGTACCCATCATCATGGTCGGTGTACCATGCGCGTCAAAGGCGGTGGTTTTGCCGCGCCCTTCGATCCAGCTCCAGCCGCCGGAGGCATTTTTGAGCCGAAATTGTACGGTAAAACCTTTGTGGTCGCTGATCTGCTGCTGTATTTCGGCAAACATTCGGGCATGGTCGTCGCTGTGAAGCAGGGTATGTATAAAAATTTCCATGTTTATTGCAAAGGCTTGTGGTGCGTAGCCAAGTTGGGTG
Source organism: Sulfuricurvum sp. (assembly GCA_022729835.1). GTDB lineage: Bacteria > Campylobacterota > Campylobacteria > Campylobacterales > Sulfurimonadaceae > JAFGUB01. The sequence goes on from DZBC01000138.1 coordinate 5,277, forward strand.
TAGGCTTCATCCGACCACGTGATGGCGTTGTGCATGTCCCAAGTCCATAGCCCCGTACATGTAGCCTCCATGGTGAGGCGGAAACGCTGGTTGATCTCTTCTGCGCTGAGGTGTTGCGAAGCGCTGCTCATGGGTGATCCTTGGGTGAAATAAATTTAAGGAGGATGCTGCTGAGCCGATCGAGTTCGATGGGCTTGGAGAGGTGAGCGTTCATCCCTGCTTCTTCGCTACGGACGATATCTTCTTTCATCACGGCGGCACTGAGTGCGACGATGGGGGTGGTGTTGCCGCTTTGGCGGATATGGCGGCTCGCTTCAAAGCCATCCATCACCGGCATTTGCAGATCCATAAGAATCAGATCATAAGAGGATGCCGCGGCTTTTTCGACCGCTTCGGCTCCGTTGGCGGCGATATCGATTGTGAAGTCGCTAAGCATTCCCTGTGCGACAAGCTGGTTGATCAGATTGTCTTCGACCAGCAAAATCCGAGCACCCGCGATGGACGCGAGATCGGGCGCCTCTGATGTCTGCTGCCCTTGCTGGGTGTCGGCTGCGCGGTTGAGTGCAAAATTTAGGGTAAAAGCAAATTCGCTTCCTACATCAGGCGTGCT
>DZBC01000139.1 GCA_022729835.1 Sulfuricurvum sp.
TTTTAACGAAGGTGTAGTGGATCTGATCTTCAAAGATGATACGATCTCCTACATGTAAGGGTTCATCAAAACTGTAATCTCCCATAATATCGCCCGCCAAACAGGTGTTGCCGCCGAATCGGTAGGTGTAGGGCTTCTCTCCGGCTTCGCTAGAGCCGCGCACCATAGCGCGATAGGGCATGGCGAGGGTGTCGGGCATATGCGCTTCGGCAGAGGTATCTAAGATGGCGAGTTTCATGCCGTTGTCGATGATATCGAGCACTTGCGCGACCAGATAGCCGCTCTGCCAGCCGACCGCTTCGCCAAGTTCCAAATAGACGGTGATGTCGTTATGACGCGCTTTGAATGCACGAATGATGCGAATGAGCCGCTCCACGTCGTAGCCTTCACGGGTGATATGATGACCACCGCCGAAATTGACATATTTGAGGCCGTCGATGCAATGGCCGAACTTCTCCTCAAAAGCTTCCACCACCGCCTCAAGCGCGTCGGCGTCTTGCTCGCATAGAGCATGAAAATTGAGTCCATCGAGTAGAGGCAGGATCGATTCGTCGAAATTGGCTTTGGTGGTGCCCAAACGGCTATAAAGCGCACAGGGGTTATACAGATCGGTCGGAGCAGAGGAGCATTCGGGATTGACTCGAAGCGAGAGGGTGATCTTGGGATTGATTCTCTTTACATGTAAGGCATATTTATGAAACTGAGAGGGCGAATTGAAGACGATATCGTTGCTGATACGGGCGATCTCATCGATATCTTCCTCTTTAAACGCGGGCGAATAGGTGTGCACCTCTTTGTTCATCATCTCACGTGCGAGCAGCGCTTCGTGCAATCCACTTGCAGTGCAACCGTGCAGGTATTTGCCCACCAGATCAAAAGTGCTCCACATCGCAAAGCCCTTGAGTGCCAAAATAATCTTGGCGCCGCTTTGTCGCTGCACGGTATCGAGCAGCTCAAGGTTGCGACGCAGTAGTGCCTCTTCACAGATATAAATCGGGGTTCTTAAAGTTGAAAAATCCATCACGTCTCTTTGGTAGTGGTGTTGTGTGCGGCATTATAGTATGTCCGCAAAGGCAATACAAACAGCGCCTGTAACCCTCTACTCGCACATAGGATCATTGCCGCGCAACTTGGGCGACCATGATAGCCACGACTCCTGAGCCTCATCAAAGAGCTTGAAGTGTCGCTTCTGCGCTACGGGTAGACCCGCTTCATCTGGGGTCGCCACGGCGATGCCGCCGCTCATCATCGTCTCAAGGGTTTCGGTGCGTATTTTAAGGCCGCTAAAGCCCAGCTCCATACCCAGCGCCGAGGTGTTGTAAAAATGGGAATTTTCACGCACAACATGGGCGTAGCAGGGATCGATATAGACCAAAAGTTCTACCTGCGTCATATCGTCGCTGAGTCGGTACGACTCAATATCGCCGATCTTGACCTGACGATAAAAGAGCGGCGAGCCGATCTTGAGCGAGCTAAGCCGATCCGAGGAGAGCACCACCCGAAGCCCTTGGCGCTCTATTTTGGCCAGATGCGACGCATCTTTGAGCCGATAGATACTGCCCCTCTTTGAAGCACTTCCGGGCGTTACATGTAAGCTATCGCCGGCAATCAAAGCAGAGGGATTTTGTAGCCCCTTCTCCAGTGAAAAACCAAAAGAATCGAGGCTAACAAGGGTGTCTTCACGCATCAAATCAGCGTGGGCATGTGCAATGCGCAAAGTCGCCTCCACACCATCGCCCAAGAGTTCAAAGGCTTCGATGCGTCCGATCTCGAAGCCTTTGTAGTAGATTTTGCTTCCCTCTTTGAGCGCTCCGCGTTCACTCAACAGTAGCGTCGCGCGGTAGTCATCATCGAGCGCTTCGTCACGACTGGCAAAGAGCCTGTTTTGCTTTGGCGCATCGGGGCTTGGATGCAGCTCAAAAGCCACCGCGCCGCCAAGCAGCGAACCCAGCTCCCCTACATGTAACGACACATCGGGAAAATCAACCTTCACATCAACGGCGCTTGGGTAAAAAAAGCGCGCGCGCTCCATCGGCAGATGTGCGGCAAAGCGTGACTCCACAAAGAGCGTCACATCAATCTCGCCGCGCTTGGGATCAAAGCTACTAGAGAGCACTTCACCCGCACGAAAGCCTTGATAATACAGAGGCGAACCCGTCTTGATCCCTTTGGCATCCTTACATGTAAGCGTGAATTGCACCCCCTGCTCTTGCACATACCGCGCCCTTAGGGCTGCGGCGCTGTCTGCATGGAGGGCAAAACGCCGCTTCGTGAGGGTGCCGTGGTTTTGAGGCGTATCAAAGCCGATTCCGCCTTGGAGCATCGAGCTAAGCGACCCCGCCTTGAGCTCAAAACCCTCAGCTCCAATCTGCATCTGTAGCGCCTTATTCTCATAAAAGAGGGTTGCATCACTGAGCAAATGGGCGTAGGCCTCATCGATGCGTACGTCAATTTCGACCCCATCGCCCGTGCGCTTTAGCCGCAGCGCTTCAACCGCACCCGCCTCCATCTCTTTGTGGGTGAGCACGCTTCCCACGCGCAAACTCCCCGCACTCTGCGCCTCTAGCGTCACTATCCGCCCCTTTTTTGGCGGCGGGATTTCATGCAGATCAAAACGTCGGTTAACATTGCGTTCCCCCAAAGCCTCAAAGCTGATATACGGCCCTTTAGCAATCGCATCTAGTCCCGATACACCCGAGAATGAGAGTTGCGGCGCCACCACCCAAAAGTAAGCCTCGTGCTCGATAAGCGAAGCAAACGCAGCCTTGAGGCGAATTTCAAAGAGCGTTGTTTCGCTTTTGGGATCATAGGTGAGCGACTCGATTCTACCTGCAGTCACCCCTTTGTGATAGACAAGACTAAGTTCCGGGTCGATATTCCACGCCTTTTGGGCGCGCAGTGTGATGGTACGCCGATCGTAAGTCGTCGATGCATGGTCACTGTAGAGCAGATAGTGGCGCGAAGGTAGCGGCGTACACGCAGAGCCTTCGCATGGCAGCGTCTCGAAGGTGATGCCTCCGGCTACTAAGGAGGCAAGCGAATCGACCTTGAGTGAAACACCGGCCAGTGACGCCTTAAATTCGACCCCATCGATCCCCCAAAATTTCGTTTTCGTGTTGACAAGATGCTTGTATTCATCGTCGATATAGACAATATATTCAACACCGTTGTCAACCAAATTGCGCTCATATATCCGTCCGACGATAAACTTTTTATAGATAATAGGCGTATCGATCCCAAAGCGTCCCGCATCGTCTCGAAGCACCAATGTAAGACCCGGATAAAGCTGATCGACCGGCTTTTGATGGGAGGCGACAAAACGGTATCTCAGCGGGAGTTTTTGCAGGGCTTCAAAGGTTTTTTCTGCCGGGAAAATCTCGATGTAAAGTCCTCCGACGATGGTTTCAAGACCCGAGACTTCGGTAAGTGTCACCCTGGGCTTTACCTTCCAAAACTCATTGCCTTCTCTAGCCACCGCCTTGATGGCATTTTTGGAAACAGAAAAGGTAACGTCCACCTTGGAGATATCATCTTCATTAAGAGCAATATCAGAGACATGCCCCACGACGATTCCTTTGTATTTGAGTAGGCTTTTGCGCTCGATCAAACCGCTGCCGTCGTTGAAGGTGACGACAATCTCTTCGCCTTGTTCGCTGTAAAATTTATAAAGCATCCAAAAAGCCAAAAAGACGGCCAACAACGGAATCACCCACACCACATAGGTGACGGAAGGGCGTTTTTTGATCGGTTCAATACTCATGTTTTCTCCTTGTCAAACATCAATCTAGGGTCAAAGGCTTCAGTCGCCATCATGGTCAAAAAGACCGCCACTCCAAACGCAAACGCGGCGCCTCCGGCTTTTACGGAGGCGAGGTTTTGAAACTGCACCATCGCGATCATGATCGCCACCACAAAGATATCGAGCAGCGACCACTTCCCGATCCGCTCGATCAGACGAAAGAGCCTCACGCCGTTTTTGGCCTGCTCTACGATGCCAAACTGTGCAATCACCAGCAGAAAAAAGAGCGCCGATATCTTAAACAGAGGCACAATAATACTGGCGATAAAAATAATGATGCCGATGCTCATCTCCCCATAGCGCACAAAGTAGATCACCCCTTCAAGTATCGTGTTGCCCTCATCGATCCCAAGCTTGGTGATGATCATCATCGGCAGCAGATTGGCCGGAATCAGAAAAAGCAACGCGGCAATGGTATAACTCCAGGTGCGCAGCAAAGACATGGGCTTGCGCTGATAGATACGCGCACCGCACTGTGCACACGTACGCTCATGCACATCGCTGAGCCATTCACACTCCAGACAAAGGGTTTTGCCCGATTCGATATCAGTCGGATAATACATGCCCATGCCACAAATCATCGGGATTGAACCAAACGATACAGATATAAAAACAGATCAAAAAGTAAAAAAAGAGATAAAAACCCGGATCAATCGAGAGATCACCCATGGTTTGCAGCTTGATGATGGAGACTGGAATACTGATCAGATACACCTCCGCCATGCCCCAGCGCCGAAGCGAAGAGTAGATCTGAAAGAGTGCCTTTAGATGCAGGGGACGCTGCTTGAAATGCAGGGGAACCAACATCAAAAGCAGCAGTGTCATCATGGCAACCGGTATGATCATCCCCGTAATCCCCACCATCAAGGCAATGGCCGGATTGCCTTCGTCAAAGATGTGCATAACAACCCCCACAAGGGTAGTAGATACGGTCTGATCGGCCATCTCTAGCGTCAAAATAGGCATAAAAAAGGTAGGGAAAAAAGCAATCAAGGCACTAAGCGCCATCACGATTACGCGAATAAAACGCTCTCCGGAGGCATAAACAAGTGCGCCGCATCTGGGACAATAAAAGTGATGATACGTGTCACTTTTATTATAGTTAAGCACCACCCCGCACTCTTTGCAGGCGCTTTGATAAAGAAGAGTTTTGCTTTTCATACGCGGAGTGTAGCGCGTTTCATCTGAACGTGTTATGATGCCAAATGCAAGCGCTTAGCATCCTTTTTGACCATCCCGATTTTCTCATTATCGACAAAAGCCCGGGGCTGAGTTTTCACAGCGAAAACGGCAAAGGCGCGGTTGTGTTGGCGCAGGAGCTTATCGGCATCAAGCTCCACAGCGTCCACCGTCTCGACAAAATGACCTCCGGACTACTCATTTTGGCCAAAAGTCCACAAGCCGCCGCAACGTTTACCGACCTCTTTGAGCGGAGGCTGATCGAAAAATACTATCTCGCCATCAGCCTGCGCCGCCCCAAAAAAAAGCAAGGCTGGGTCAAAGGCGATATGGTGACGTCGCGTCGGGGTAGCTACAAGCTACTGCTTACATGCAACCATCCTGCCATCACACAGTTCGTTTCCACCGCGCTGAGGCCACATGAGCGCCTCTTTCTCATCAAACCCCATACCGGAAAAACCCATCAAATCCGCGTCGCACTCAAAAGCCTGGGCGCCCCTATCGCCGGAGACGAACGCTACGCCGACGCCACCGAAGCGAAAAAGGAGGACCGCGGTTATCTGCACGCCTACGCCCTACGTTTTCGCTACCAAGAAGAGGATTTTTGCTTTACATGTAAGCCGCAAAACGGAGTGCGCTTTGCGGGTACTGAGTGCCTGAGTGCACTAGGGAGCTACGCTGAGCCGTGGACGTTTTTTGGCACCAAAAACGACTAAGGCTTTTTTGGTCCCTTAAACGGAACTTTTTTAGGTGCGCGGCCCGATGGTGTGGACTTAGACGGAGCGTACGACTTGTCAAAACTTTTGGGTTTATCAAACGATTTGCCCTCTTTGCGCTCACCGCCAAATGGCTTCTTTTTGGAGGCATCAAAAGGCTTGCGCGGCCCATCAAAGGGTTTCT
>DZBC01000008.1 GCA_022729835.1 Sulfuricurvum sp.
AGAAGGTGCGAGTGACGGTCGTGGGTTGGGTTTACAGTTTTTACGCCATATTGAACGCACCAAAACCTTACTGTTTATGATCGATATGGCCAACTATCGCTCGCTTGATGAGCAGTACACCACCCTTCGACATGAGTTGGAGCTATTTTCTGTAGCGCTCTCAAGCAGCGCGTTTGCCATCGCCCTGACCCGTATTGATGCCATTGATCCTGAAGAAGTAGCGCAGAAAGTTTCGGAATTTATCGTTTCGTTGGGTTTGCAGCGCTCCGAAGCTTCGGTGTTTGGGTTTGATCCTGCACAGGGCTTTTTCGAACAAGGGGATCTCTCTGATGAGCGTACTGGGTTTGATCCTTCCAAACCCTATTTTGTGGCACCGATCTCTTCGGTGATGCATACGAATATTCAATCGCTCAAATTTGCACTCTTTAAGTTGGTGGCACACTCACGATGAAAAAGCGTATTGTGATCAAGGTCGGTAGTGCAGTACTGACCGAACAAAATCGAATTGCCAAAGAGCGGATGCAAAATCTTGTCGATTTTCTGGCCGAACTCAAACAATCTTATGATGTGATTCTCGTCTCTTCTGGTGCCGTTGCCGCGGGGTATACCGAACTCAAATTGGATAAGAGCGTCCTTGAAAACAAGCAAGCACTTGCCGCCATCGGACAGCCTCTGTTGATGCGGCGCTACAAAACCATGTTTGAGCCGCACCAGATTTTAACTTCTCAAATTTTGCTGACCGCTGCCAATTTTCACACCCCACAAGAGGCGAAGCGGCTCAATAATACAATCGATACTTTACTGCGTAACGGGGTGATTCCCATCGTTAATGAAAATGATGCAACGGCAACCGCAGAGCTGGAGTTAGGCGATAACGATCAGCTCTCCGCTTATGCGGCGCATTACTTTGACGCTTCACTGTTGGTGATTTTGTCGGATATCGATGCTTACTATGATAAAGACCCCAACAAACACAGTGACGCTGTTGTGCGCTTACATGTAACGCAGATTGAGCCTGAGGAGCTTGGCAAAGCGGTCTCACCCAATCATGCGTTTGCGACCGGCGGTATTGTGACCAAACTGAAGGCGGCAGATTTTATGCTACGCAACGACCGTGCGATGTTTTTGGCCAGCGGGTTTGATCTGCGAACTGTACGCGCTTTTTTGATCGAAGGAAGGCACGAGAGCGGCACACTTTTTTCAAAGGAGGGCTAGGATGCGTGTCATTTTTATGGGGACGCCTGAGTATGCTGCCGAAATTTTGCGTACGTTGATGGATGCGCCCGATATCGAAGTCGTCGCGGTCTATACGCAACCAGATAAGCCTGTGGGTAGAAAAATGCTCCTGACACCGCCGCCGGTCAAGTTGATGGCGATAGAGCAGGGGATCGATGTATATCAGCCTTCTAGGCTCAGAGAGTCATCGGTGGTTGAGGCGCTTCGCGCGATACCTTGTGATTTTATCGTCGTAGCCGCATATGGTCAGATTTTGCCCAAAGAAGTGCTTGAACACGCGCCATGTATTAATTTACATGCCTCGATTTTGCCGAAATATCGCGGAGCGAGTCCTATTCAGCAGATTTTACTTGAAGACGAGAAAGAGACTGGAGTGAGTGCCATGTTGATGGATGAAGGTCTGGATACCGGCGCTATTTTGGTGATTGAGCGTATCTCTATTGGTGCAGACGAGACGGCTGAATCGCTTTTTGAGCGTCTAGCGCGGCTGGCTGCCCGTATGACGCCTGAGGTGCTCAGATCATTTAGTACGCTGCAACCGATGCCCCAAGATGAAGCAGAGGCGAGCTACTGCAAAAAGATTACCAAAAGCGACGGTGAAGTGACGCTGGATGATGCAGTTAAAGTTTACAACCGCTACCGTGCGTTCACTCCGTGGCCGGGAATTTATCTCAAAAGTGGATTGAAACTCAAAAAAATCGCTTTAGCTACAGGATTTTCATCAAGCGCACAAAGCGGTGCGATCTTACATGTAGACAGTAGTAGTATCGTAGTGGGGACGTTAAACGGAGCCTTGCGGATTTTTACCTTACAACCTCCGTCGAAAAAAGAGATGAGCAGTGTAGACTATCTTAACGGTTCAAGGCTGAGGGTTGCAGACCTATTGGCTTGAGTCGGTCGATTCTACCCAGAAGTATCTGCTTGCAGCGCTGAAAAGCGGCGCCTTGTGCGCACCTGTTTGCGTTGCGGCGAGATATCAAAGTGCGGGTATCGGAAGCCGAGGCAATCTCTGGATCGCGCAAGAGGGGAACCTTTTTTTCTCTATGGCGATCGCACGCCCGGGACTGCCGGAGGATCTCAAACTCGAATCCTCTTCTATCTACTTTATGTTTCAGTTTCAGGAGCTACTGAGGAGTCTCGGTTCAAAGGTGTGGCTGAAGTGGCCTAATGATCTCTATCTTGGGGCTCTCAAAGTGGGGGGCTGTATCACTACGCTTTCGGGTGATAACGTAGTGTGTGGCATTGGGATCAACGTTGCGCGAGCTCCAGAAGGGTTTGGTGTTTTGGATATTACATGTAATACAGAAGTGTTGCTAGAGGCGTATTTAAAAAAATTTCTACGTCCGATGCTCTGGAAGCAAGTTTTTATAAACTATCGGTTAGAATTTGAATTATACAGAAGTCATGAAGCATATATAAATGATAACAATATATCATTTATTGATGCTATTATGATGGAAGACGGCTCGTTGATGAGCCAAGGCAGAAGGATGTACAGTCAACGATGAATAACGAAGTTATTGTAATAGCCAATCAAAAAGGTGGTGTCGGTAAAACGACTACAGCCGTCAATCTGGCCGCTTCTTTGGCGGTTTCCGAAAAAAAGGTATTGTTGATTGATGCTGATCCGCAAGCCAATGCGACGACATCGCTTGGATATCATCGCAACGATTATGAATTTAATATTTATCATGTGTTGATCGGTACGAAAAAGCTCAGCGATATCATCTTGAAAACAGCCCTTCCAACCTTGCATATTGCCCCGTCGAACATCGGTTTGGTCGGAATCGAAAAAGAGTACTATGATGCCGACAATAGTAAAGGGCGCGAACTGATTCTCAAGCGTGCCATTGCTCCGATCAAAAATGATTACGATTACATCATTATCGACTCTCCTCCGGCGCTAGGACCTATGACAATCAATGCCCTTTCTGCGTCCAATTCGGTGATTATTCCTATACAGTGTGAGTTTTTTGCACTGGAGGGGTTGGCACAACTGTTAAATACTATCAAGCTGGTACGCAAAACCATTAACCCGAAATTGGCCATTAAGGGATTTTTGCCGACGATGTACAGCAGTCAAAATAACCTCTCCAGACAAGTCTTTGCGGATCTACGCCAACATTTTCAAGGTAAGCTGTTCAAAGATATAGACAACGAGTTTATTGTGATCCCGCGTAACGTCAAATTGGCAGAAAGTCCAAGTTTTGGTAAGCCCATTATCCTTTACGATGTCAAATCGAGCGGATCGACGGCATACCAAAGTCTCGCCCACATTATTTTGGCTTGATCTATGGCAAAAGAAGTTTTGGGTCGCGGCCTTGGGGCGCTCCTTGGTGAAATTGAGGAAGCGTATGCCAACGAAATGCCGCAAAGACGCGGTGATGTCAAAGAGATAGCATTGGGAGATATTCGCCCCAATCCCTATCAGCCACGTAAAACCTTTGATCCTGAATCCCTTGTGGAGTTGGCCGACTCCATTCGTGACCATGGGTTGCTACAACCCGTCATCGTGGTTCGGGAGGGAGAGAAGTACACTTTGGTTGCTGGCGAGAGACGATGGCGCGCCTGCAAGCTGGCTAAGACGAAGAACATCAAAGCCATTGTGGTCTCCATTACCCAAGAGCAGATGCGCGAGCATGCACTGATCGAAAATATCCAACGCGAGTCACTAAATATCATAGAATTGGCTCAGGCGTATGAGGATTTGATCAAAATTCACAACCTTACCCATGAGCAGCTTGCTCAAACCATCCACAAGAGCCGTTCGCATATCACCAATACATTGCGCCTACTCCAGCTCAGCAAAAAGGTGCAAAAAGCTTTGTTAGATGAAACGATCACAATGGGCCATGCCAAGGTTATGATTGGGCTATCTGAAAAAGATCAGATCGTCATGACCAATTCCATCATCGGTCAAAAACTGAGTGTTAGAGACGTTGAGAATATGGTCAAGACTATCAAAGACCCCGTTAAGGAATCCGCATTTTCGGAAAAACCGGAGCGCATCATGAGTATCGATCTTGACCTTGACACGATTAAAGAATGGATGATGATGTTTGGCTTTACATGTAAAGCTCAAAACGGCAAATTGACTATTGGGTTTAAGGATCAGGAAGAAGTTGGACGTTTTTTAGCGCTTCTGGAAAGCTGATCGCTACACCTATCTTCTGTATTGTACAAATAGCTTCCTGAGCAACTTGCGTTTTTCGCCCTTACTTTAACTGTTGCTTCAAATAAGAAACTGTATAATCTCGCAACTTTAGGAGGTGATATGTTAGATATTAGTCCGATACTGCTTGGCAGTACGATTGTCGTATTTCTGGCTCTCATTGCGCTTCTTAACAGATGGCTATACAATCCTCTCTTTTCTTACATGGAAAAACGTGATGCAGACATTACTCGAGATTTGAGCGAAGTTGGAAACAACGATGCTGAAATTTCGGCTTTAGAAGCGAAAGCGCAGAAGATTGTCAGTGACGCCAAACTGGAAGTGGCTGCATTACGTGAGAAAGTGATAGCCGACGCTAAAGAGCTGGCAGAAGGTAAAATGGAAGCAAAACGTGCTGAATTGGCCAAAGCCTATGATGAGTTTGACGCCTCTTTAGGGGTTCAAAGAGAACAGATGAGAAACGCACTATTGTCGCAATTGCCGCTCTTCAAAGAGGCAGTTAAAGCCAAATTTGCACAGATCTGAAATAAGGAGAGGCATGATGATGAAAATTTTACTTTCCGTATTGATACTGTCGAGTTACGCTTTGGCTTCCGACGGTGAGGGTGGTACGGATATTGTATGGAGAACAATCAACTTCTTGGTGTTTGCAGGTATTTTGTACTACTTGCTTGCTAATCCGATCAAAAGTTTTTTCAAAGGAAGAAGTGCTTCCATTGCAGCCGAACTTGAACGTGTTCAAGAGAAACTTAAGGAATCAAAGCTTGCCAAGGATCGTGCACTTCGGAAGATAGAAGAGGCTCAAAAGATTGCAGGCGATCTTCTGGAGAGTTCTAAAAAAGAGAATAAAATTCTTAATGAACATATTGTGCGCCAGTGCGAAGCGGACATTGAGAATATCATTCGACAGCACGTTGCATTGATGGATCTTGAGCAACGTAAGATGGTACGTGCATTAGTGGATGAAGTGATGCATGATCTGCTCAATCAAGAAAGTGAAGGCTTTGATAAAGAAGCCATGGCACAGATTGTACTCAAGAAGGTGGCATAAATGCACGAGTTGATTGCAAAACGTTATATCAAGGCACTCCGTGCTTCTGTCGATTTGAATTCGTTTGAAAAGATCTCTGAGTTGATGGAAGTACTTGCTGGAGCATTTAAAATTGAAAAATTCAAAGCAGTTTTGTGTAATCCCAGCGTGAGTGTACGGGAAAAGCAAAAATTGTTGACTTCATTGCTTGATAACTTCGGACAACAAAAATTGCAGAATCTTTTGGCATTGTTGGCAGAAAAAGGTCGGATTGATATTATTCCATCGATGGCCGTGGAGATGAAAAAAGCTGTCGCCAAAGAGAAAAACAGCTTTAGTGGTAAAGTTTATTCTGATACTACGCTGGAACCTTCGATCGTCGATAGTCTGGCATACAATCTTCACAAAAAGATGGGCGCAATTATTACGCTCGAATTTGTGAAAAATGATTTTGACGGCGTTAAGGTGGAAGTTGAAGATTTGGGAATTGAGATCAATTTTTCAAAAAATCGTCTCAATTCGCAATTAATCGAACACATCCTAAAAGCAATTTAAACTAGGGGAGGAGATAAGTAGTGGTAGCAAAAATACAAGCAGATGAGATCAGTTCAATCATCAAAGAGCGTATCGAAAACTTTGAATTGAATGTTGATATCAATGAAACGGGTAAGATAGTCACTTATGGTGATGGTATCGCTCAGGTGTACGGATTGGCCAATGTAATGGCAGGTGAGATGGTCGAGTTTGAAGATGGTACACGAGGTTTGGCTATGAACCTTGAAGAGAGCAGCGTCGGTATTGTTGTACTGGGTAAGGGTGAAAACCTCCGCGAAGGCATGTCGGTCCGCAGAATGGGTGAACTACTTCGTGTACCTGTTGGGGATGCACTTTTGGGTCGTGTAGTGAACTCACTGGGTGAGCCTATTGACGGAAAAGGGCCAATCGAAGCCAGCGAACATCGTTTCGTAGAAGAGAAAGCACCAGGTATCATGGCGCGTAAATCTGTTCATGAGCCGATGGCTACCGGTATTAAGTCTATTGACGCTCTTGTTCCGATTGGCCGTGGTCAGCGTGAGCTGATCATCGGTGACCGTCAAACTGGCAAAACAACGGTTGCTCTTGATACGATCATCAACCAAAAAGGTAACGGTGTTGTCTGTATTTATGTTGCAGTAGGTCAGAAGCAGTCAACGGTAGCACAGGTGATTCGTCGCCTAGAAGAGCACGGAGCGATGGAGTATACGATTATTGTTTCATCTACAGCTGCCGAGGCTGCTGCTTTGCAGTTTTTGGCACCTTACGCTGGCGTGACTATGGGTGAGTACTTCCGTGACAACGCACGTCATGGGTTGATAGTTTATGATGACCTTTCCAAACATGCAGTTGCTTATCGTGAAATGTCTTTGATCCTTCGTCGTCCTCCAGGCCGCGAGGCTTATCCTGGTGACGTCTTTTATCTGCACTCTCGTTTGCTCGAGCGTGCTGCAAAGCTCAATGATGAAATGGGTGCGGGATCGTTGACCGCTCTTCCAATTATTGAAACTCAAGCGGGCGACGTAGCAGCCTATATTCCAACCAACGTTATTTCTATCACGGATGGACAGATCTTTTTGGAAACGGATTTGTTTAACTCAGGTATTCGTCCTGCGATCAACGTTGGCCTCTCTGTATCACGCGTTGGCGGTGCTGCACAGATTAAGGCAACCAAGCAAGTAGCAGGTACCTTGCGTCTTGATTTGGCCCAATACCGCGAGCTTCAGGCATTTGCTCAGTTTGCTTCTGATTTGGATGAAGTGAGCCGCAGACAGTTGGAGCGTGGGCAGCGAATGGTTGAGGTGCTAAAACAGCCACCTTTCTCTCCATTGACTGCTGAAAAACAGGCATTGATCATTTTCGCGGGTAACCAAGGCTATTTAGACGATATGGCGGCAAGTAATGTCGTTCGTTTTGAAGCTGAGCTGTATCCGTTCGTTGAGGCTTCATATCCTCAAATTTTTGAAAACATTAGAAGCTCTTCCAAAATCGATGACGAGACTAGTGCATTGATGAAGAAAGCTCTTGAAGAGTTCAAAACGACTTTTGTAGCTAAATAAGGACTCTTATGGCTAACTTGAAAGAGATTCAAAGAAAGATCAAGAGCGTTTCTAGCACGCAAAAAACAACGCGTGCTATGAAGCTTGTTTCGACGGCAAAATTGCGCCGTGCAGAAGAGCTGGCGAAGCGCTCCCGTCTTTTTGCTCAGAAGACCAATCAAGTCATAGCTGAAATTGCGTTGCGGGTAAAATGCCAAAAAGTAGGCGGCATAGAGAGCCGCGCTTTTGCAAAAATTGACGCACCGGCTATGGTTGATATTATTTTTGTGACTGCGGATAAAGGTTTGTGTGGTGGATTTAACATGCAGACTATTAAAGCAGTTCGTAAAATGATTGAAGGGCACAAAGAGAAAAAAATCAAGATGCGTTTGCGCGGAATCGGAAAGAAGGGTATTGAGTATTTCAATTACAATGAAGTTGAATTGCTGGATGCTGTCAAAGATTTGAGTTCCGCTCCTGATATGCAGCGAGCGGCTGAATTTATTCAGACTTCGATTCAGGACTATTATGAAGGAAAGATTGATGCAGTTTATATTGTTTATAATGGCTATAAAAACGTCATCACGCAAGAATTGAAAACAATTCGTGTGCTTCCCGTTAATGTTGATGAATATGATTGTAGTGAGCAGAAACAGTCGATGCTAGAGATCGAAGCGGAAGATCATGAAAAAATGCTCAACTCTTTGATTGAGAAATATGTAGAGTACAACATGTACTACGCCTTGATCGATTCTGTTGCGGCAGAGCATAGTGCACGTATGCAGGCTATGGATTCAGCAACCAACAATGCCAAAGAGATGGTGAAGTCTCTGAAGGTCAAATTTAACAAAGCTAGACAAGAATCGATAACAACTGAGTTGATTGAGATTATCAGCGGCGTTGAGTCGATGAAATAATGAGAGGAGAAAAGATGATTGGTAAAATTGCTCAAGTAATTGGTCCGGTTGTTGACGTTGATTTCGAAGGTTATCTGCCTGCAATCAATGAAGCAATTGAGGTGAATGTAAAAGTTGAGGGGAATAGCTTCCACTTGGTTCTTGAAGTGGCAGCCCATTTGGGTGATGGCCGTGTTCGTACAATTGCTATGGACATGAGTGAAGGGCTTGTTCGTGGAATGGAGGCAAAATCTACGGGCGCTCCTATTAAAGTACCAGTAGGTGAAAAAGTTTTGGGTCGCATTTTCAATGTTATTGGCGAAACCATTGATGGCGGCGATCAAGTGACGGATGCTCCGATGTGGTCAATTCATCGGGACCCTCCTGCACTTGTAGAGCAAAGTACACGCACTGAGATGTTCGAGACAGGTATAAAGGTGGTTGACCTATTGGCTCCTTACGCTAAAGGCGGAAAAGTGGGTCTTTTCGGTGGCGCTGGTGTTGGTAAAACCGTTATCATCATGGAGCTGATTCACAACGTTGCGCATGGGCATGATGGTCTCTCTGTATTCGCCGGTGTTGGTGAGCGGACCCGTGAAGGGAATGACCTCTATCATGAGATGAAAGATTCGAACGTTTTGGATAAAGTTGCGCTCTGCTATGGACAGATGAGTGAGCCACCTGGTGCGCGTAACCGTATCGCATTAACTGGTTTGACGATGGCTGAATACTTCCGTGATGAGAAGAACTTGGATGTCTTGATGTTTATCGACAATATTTTCCGTTTTGCTCAGTCTGGATCTGAAATGTCTGCTCTACTTGGTCGTATTCCATCTGCAGTAGGTTATCAGCCTACATTGGCACGTGAGATGGGCGCCCTTCAAGATCGCATCACTTCGACAAAAAGTGGTTCTATAACCTCTGTTCAAGCAGTCTATGTACCTGCAGATGACTTGACTGACCCTGCGCCAGCTTCAGTCTTTGCACACCTTGATGCTACAACGGTTTTGAATCGAAAAATTGCAGAAAAAGGAATCTACCCCGCAGTGGATCCACTTGATTCTACTTCACGGCTACTCGATCCACAGATCATTGGTGAAGAGCACTATAGTGTTGCACGTGGCGTTCAGCAGACGCTTCAGAAGTACAAGGACCTACAGGATATTATCGCTATTCTTGGTATGGATGAGCTTTCTGAAGAGGATAAATCAACGGTTGAGCGTGCTCGAAAGATTGAAAAATTTCTTTCACAGCCTTTCTTCGTGGCAGAGGTCTTTACTGGCTCACCAGGGAAATATGTTAAATTGGAAGATACGATCAAGGGCTTCAAGGGTATTTTGAGCGGTGAATACGATCACATGTCTGAAGGTGCATTCTACATGGTCGGGGATATCAACGAAGCGATTGAAAAAGCTGAAAAAATGAAAAGCAAGTAGTTGCTTAGCGAAGGACAACTATGGAAACGCTAAAACTTGAAGTGATTACACCAAGCGGACTGATTTTTAACGGCTCCGTTTTGAGTGTCACTTTGCCGGGTGAAGAAGGTGAGTTTGGTGTACTGCCAAGACACGCTACTTTGACTACCCTGCTCAAAGCAGGTGTGATAGATATTGAAAAAGAGAATAAGAGTATTGAGTCCGTCGTTGTCAACTGGGGCGTTGTCCAAGTAGATGAAGAGAAAGTTGTCGTACTGGTTGACGGTGCTGTAGCCATTCGTGGTGAAAATGAGAGCGAAATCGCCAAGGCCCTTGACGATGCGAAGAGACTACTTCGTGATGCATCAGATTCGAATATCGCGATTGCTTCAGTTGCAGCAAAAATTGAGGGCGCAGCCCAAAAACTGATCTACTAATGCTAGATTCTTTGATAGACTTTTATATTAAAAGCCATCCCGTCACGCTTTTCGTGCTCGGGTTGCTCTCCTTTTATTTTGTTATTCTCAATTGGATTTTTCTGTATCGCTTGATGCTCTTACGAGAATGGAGTGTCAAAGAGAGCTCTTCTCTAGAGGGGCTGCTGATGGGTGCTCAAAACGTATCAGAGCGTGCATATTTGAGCTATTTCTTGAAAATTGCTCCAAATCGTTCTAAAGAGATTTTTGATCTTGCACATTTTGCGGCGAGTAAAGATGCAACAAGAGGTCTCTCTTTTCTCTCCATCGTTGCTTCGACGGCTCCATTTATTGGTTTATTCGGCACTGTTGTTTCGATTTTGGATACTTTTACCCATATTGGTCAGGCATCTGGTTCGATGAGTGTCATTGCGGCTGGTGTTTCAGACGCACTTATTGCGACTGCGGCTGGAATTTTCGTGGCAATTTTTGCCTACACATACCATCAGATTCTAAAGAGACAATCATTTGAATTGATCGGATTGATTCGTATGCAAGCAGATGCGTTGAGTGCGAGGTAGAGGGTATGTCGTTTGATTGGGATGAAAAGCCTGAGCTTAACATTACACCGCTCGTCGATGTGATGCTGGTACTTTTGGCAATTTTGATGGTGATAGCACCCAATATTGTCTATGAGGAGTTAATCCGTCTGCCTCAAGGTTCCGCACAAAAGCAAAGTATGCAGAAAAAGCCGATTGATATCTCGATTAATGCAAAAAAAGAGATTAAGGTTAACAATAATCATTTCGATTTTGTCTCCTTTGGTGATAATTTTTTTTCTTATGCTCAACAGCTTGATAAGCAGTCGAGTGTTATGATAAGGGCTGATAAAAATCTTGAATACGGTATGGTTATGACGATACTTGCTTCTGTTAAGCGTGCCGGATTTAGTGAAGTGTCTCTGGCGACTGATGGCTAAAAACGATACGTTTTTCTACCTTAGTGGGCTCTTCTCATTCTCGCTTTTTTTGCTCATAATGGTACTTTTTTTCAATGTTTTATTGGCCCAAAGAGAGATTAAGAGTTATGGCCTCAAAAAAGATCAATTTGTCTCAGTCTCTTTAGATCGAATAATGCCATCAACAAAGCCTAAAGAGCAGAAGCAAGACTTGACACAGCCAGTTGCTAAAACAACAGAGGCCAGTAGTTTAAAAGAGCCTGAGGCTTCAAAAGCAGATATTTCTTCGCTTTTTTCTAATGTATCAGCACAAAAAATTGTTTATACAAAACAGGCACCGGATAAAAAAATTGATGACGCACAACTCGCTCAGATTCAAAAACGTATAGCTACAACCAAAAAACGTGAATCGACAATCTCTGAGAAGCTTGCATCTTTGGAATTGGTTCAGGTGAGTTCCGGCGGCAAACCGTCAGCTTCATCTGCTGATGAAGTTGATGAATATATGTCCGCGATTCAGGCAATGGTGTATGAAAGTTTTTTTCCCCCTGCCAATACTGAAGGACAAGTGGCCGTCGTGAGAATATGGCTCGATGCGAATGGTAAGCTAAAGGACTGGCGTGTCATTTCTTATGCCGGAAATACATTTTTCAATCAAGAAGTGGATCATCTTAAGTTGCGTATTATGAATAAAAGTTTTCCAAAAAACCCGGATGGGGATTCGATCTCTATCGATATTAAATTAGTAGCCAAGGAGTAATATGCGTTTTTTTATCTGGTTATGGTGCTTTACTTTTAGCCTTTTAGGTTCTGATGCAACCATAGAAGTCATCAAAAAGACTGATGCACTTCCCTTATTGGCAGTCGAGAACGCCACTTCTGGTCTCAATGATGCTGTGGGTGCGAGATTTGCCCGAATGCTTGTAAGTGACATGAATGTTCTAAGTATTTTTAATGTTGAACAAGAGACATTACATGTAAATTACAACGATGAGCCTGCTAGAGAAAATAGAAATAAAGATTATGTTTTACGCTTTGTTTTGACTCAAGCGGATGGCACTTATGTTACAGAAATAAAGTTTTATGAAAAAAATCATCTTGTCTTACAGAAGAGATACTCTATAAGTCAGCAGGATTTAATGATTTTTGTAGCGCATTCTATTGCTTATGACGTTAATGAGCGCATGGGTGAAGCACCGGTAGAGTGGATGAAACGAAAAGTAGTCTTCGCGCGCTTAACGGCAAATAATCTTAGTGAAATCGTGATTTCAGATTTCACTTTGACCTATCAGAATGCAGTAGTCAAAGGAGGCCATAATGTTTTTCCGCAGTGGGGGAACAAAGACCAAGATGTCATCTACTATACGTCACTTTCAGGGGTCCGTCCTACCCTTTATCGACTAGACACCAAAACTGGGGTGAAGCGTAAGATGCTTGATTCTGATGGGATGATGGTGTGTTCAGATGTGAGTGATGATGGAGAACGTTTGTTGCTGACTATGGCACCGGGAGGACAGCCGGATATCTTTTTGTATCAGGTGCGTTCGGGTAAGTATCGGCAATTAACTTTTTACAGTGGTATCGATGTAGGTGGACAGTTTCTTGGGGATGACGCAATCGTTTTCATTTCCAATCGTTTGGGATATCCTAATGTTTTCACCAAAAAAATTGATTCTAAAAGTGTAGATCAACTGGTGTACTACGGTAAAAGCAATGTCGCTTGTAGTGTACATGGAGATTATATAGTGTATAAGTCGCGTGAGACCTCTAATGCATTCTCTGCCAACACATTCAATTTGCATTTGATCTCCACAAAGACTGATTTTATTCGCCGATTGACAGCAACGGGTGTTAATGAATTCCCACGTTTTTCAAACGATGGTATGGCTGTGCTCTTTATCAAGAACTATTTGAATCAAAGTTCTATTGGTGTAATTCGTTTGGCGCAAAATAAAAACTACTTGTTTCCCCTAAAGGTGGGAAAAATACAGTCTCTTGACTGGTGATTCAACATCCGCAAAGGAAGTTCCGATATAATTCCGGGATTTCAGAAAAAAAGGTGGTAGGGAATGAAAAAAGTGTTACTTTCGAGTGTGGTTTTGGCGGCTTTGATCTTTTCAGGTTGTAGTTCAAAAGATCCATCTATTGATGCGACAAAAGACACTAGTAATCAAGGTGCTCAAGCTAGTACATCGGGTGAAACTGTTAGTACAGGTATTGATGGTGGCGATAGCAATGAAATGAGCATGAGTGGCCTCGAATCAAAGCTACAAAGCGTTTTCTTCGAATTTGATAAATACGCTTTGACTGATGATATGCAATCCAAAGTAGTTGGCAATGCAGATATGGTTAAAGGTGATTCTCACGGCTATGTTGTCAAAGTTGAAGGCAATTGCGATGAATGGGGAAGTGATGAGTATAACTATGCGCTAGGACTCAAGCGTGCAGATACTGTTAAAGCATCATTGATCAACCAAGGCATCAACGCAGAGCGCATCACAATGGTCAGCTACGGCGAAAGTAATCCTGTGTGCAATGAAAAGAATAAAGAGTGCTGGGCGAAGAATCGCCGCGTAGATTTCAAACTGCTTCCCTAATGTTTAAAACATCTGTTTTTCTACTCTTACCAATCTTTTTATCTTCAGCCGAGCCATCTGCGTTCGGTGCGGGGAAAATTGATGATACGACCCCTTATGGGTTGACAGAGACGGAAAAGCAGATTCTTTCCACTAAAAAAGCTCTCAATACCATAGAGGAAAAAACCTTTAAGCAGCTTAGTCGTGTGGAGTCTATCCAGGAGCGCATGGACGGATTGCAGTCGATCGTTGAAGGGATGAACGAAAAAAGCCAATCTTATGCGATTGAGCTAAAGCAACTACAAAGCACTTGCGATTTGAGTCAAAGCGAAATCAACGATAAAGTTAAAACGCTTGAAGAACGTACGGAACAACTCAAGATTGTGCTACAAGAACTCACCCAGTTAATTGACGCCATCAATACGAATTATGTCTCCAAAGAAGAGATGAATCGCCTTATTGATGACATCAATCAATTTAAAAGTAGTGTGGGAAAAAGCTTAAAAGGTACGGCTACAAATTCTGGTTCTGCTGCGACAGGTTTAAGTAGCGTTGAAATATCAGACAAAGCCTATGCTTATTATAAGCAAAAAGAGTATGACAAATCGATTGCACTTTATACCCAGTTGATCGAAAAGAACTATAAGCCAGCCCGAGCTCATTTCATGATCGGTGAGATGTGGTATTACCGTAATGAATATACCAAGGCGTTGGGCTATTTTAAAGAAAGCGCAAAGTTATTCGACAAAGCAGATCATATGCCGACACTGATGATGCACAGTGCAGTCTGTATGGAGAAAACGGGAGACATTGAAAACGCAAAACGTTTTCTGGAGGCTATTATTGCAAACTATCCTGCCGATAAGCTGGCCAAAGACGCTCAAACACGCCTTAATAAGCTTCCGTAGCTAGCATACCATTTTCAGCATTAACATAGGAAACTATGATAAAATCCACAAAAAATTGAAGGTTATATTCATGGCAATTGAAACAAATCAGATCGTCTCCATTCAGTATGAAGTACGCGACGGGGACATCGTAGTTGATAGTAATGTAGGCGGTGCTCCGCTGGTCTTTATGTTTGGCAAAGGCCAGATCATTCCGGGACTTGAAAAAGGGATCGTTGGTATGGGTGTTGGTGAAAAAGCCGATGTGCTGGTTAGGTCTGAAGATGCGTACGGCACCTACAATCAAGAAGCGTTGCAAGAGCTGCCAAAAGAGCAATTCGCAGGCATTGATTTGAATGTTGGAATGACTCTTTATGGTCAAGGAGAAGATGGCGGTACGGTTCAAGTTATTGTCAAAGAGATTCAAGATGAAGCCGTGATTATCGACTTCAACCATCCTTTGGCTGGAAAAGACTTAATGTTTTCCGTGACACTTAATAGCGTGCGCGATGCTTCCGCTGAAGAGGCTATGACGGGTATTCCTGCAGAGAATAAAATGGATGACTCAGGATGTTGTGGAGGCGGTGGTCATAGCTGTGGTTGCCACTAGTTTTTTAACCGCTTCACCTGCTTCAAAAGAGGCTTATAAAACTGCAAATCTTCTCAAAAGCCTAAGTGTTAATGCGCTGATAGGCGGCGAGCATGGGACGGGTAAAACGTCACTGGCTCGCTTTATACTTCCAGAGGCGTCGGTTTTTGATGCTAGGAACTTTGACCTCATATACGCGGCACTACCTACCAGTAACGCGTTGATTATCAACAATATCGAAAAATCACCTAATCTTGCCCGTTTGTATGAAACACTTGAGGAACACAAGGTGCGTGTGGTGGCTACCACTTCTAGTTTACTTCAAATGGGAGACGATTTTTTTTCCATTCGCTTGCAGCTTCCACCTTTGCGAGAGCGACTCGAAGATGTTGCATTGCTACAAAAAAAGTTCATTGAAGAGGCCAAAATCATCTTTGGTGTGAATCGTGATTTTGAGTGTGCATCGCTGGTGCCGGATCTGTTGAACAATGCTTATTCACTTCGCAGACAAATCACGATTCACTATCTGCTTAGTGATATCAATGAGAAAGAGCTTATGGGTGTCATGGAGTCTTTTCTCATCGATAAGCTCGGTTCCAACAATGACTACAGAGACTTTTTGCATCTGTATGAGGTTCCGTTGATCAGAGCTGGTATCAAAAAATTCAAGTCACAACTTCAGCTCGCGGAGCGCTTGGGCCTCAATCGAAACACCCTGCGTAAAAAGATCGCAGAATACGACGCGTTTGATTTAGATATTTAAAAGGAAGCCAATGCAAAGAGTAGGCATGATTTTTCCCGGACAGGGAAGCCAGAGTATCGGTATGGGTAGGGATTTTTTCGAGCATTCACATGAGGCGAAGGCTTTAGTTTACGCCGTTTCTGCGCGTCTGGGTTTTGATTTTGAAGCCCTTTTGTTCGAAGACAATGAACGTATCAATGAGACGGCATACACCCAACCGGCCATTTTGTTGGTTTCACTGATGGCTTATACGCTTTTTACGCAGGCAAAACCTACTACACCTGCACTTTTTTTGGGCCACTCTTTGGGAGAGTTCAGCGCTATTGCTGCAGCCGGTGCGCTTGATATCGTTGATGCCGTTGCCTTGGTACATCGTCGCGGCGCACTGATGCAAGAGGCTTGTGCACATGTAGATGCTGGAATGATGGTGCTCTTGGGCCTTGATGATGCAAACGTCGAGGCTTTGTGCCATGACGCACTTCTTGAAGGTAAGCAGGTGTGGCCTGCGAATTACAACCAAGAGGGCCAGATTGTTGTTGCTGGGTTGAAAGGCGATTTGATGGCTATGGAAGGCACATTTAAGAGCGCCGGAGCCAAACGGGCAATGTTGCTTAATATGTCTGTAGCGAGCCACTGCCCTCTACTCACTTTGGCTCAAGCTCCGTTGCGGCTTGAGATGGAGCGTTCACTTCGTGATACCTTCAGTGCGCCGGTGATCTCTAATGTGACTGCCAAGCCTTATCAGAGCAAAACAGAGGCGCTGGAGCTTTTGAGTGAGCAACTGGTTAAGCCGGTGCGCTACAGACACTCTATTGCTGCCGTGGCACCGCAACTAGATCTGATGATTGAGTTTGGTAACGGTAAGGTACTTAGCGGACTTAACCGAAAAATTGCTCCTGAGTGCAATACGCTGAACGTTTTTGATATGGATTCGCTCGAAAAGGTGCTGCAAGCGCTTTCATGAAGATTGCCTTGATTCAATCTGCGCCTGCGTTGCACCGTCGTAATCTTCAGACGATACTAGAAGTTATTGATCGGTATGCGCATTGCGATCTGCTGATCTTTCCAGAACTTGCCCTAAGCGGGTATATGCTTCAGGATAAACTTTTTGAAGATGCGTGGCGCGTTGATGAGCTAGGGGCAATTGCCAAAGCCAGCTTACATGTAGAGATTATCGTCGGAGCTGCGATTCGAGAAGAGGGGCTGATCTATAACGCAGCGCTCTATTTTGCGCAAGGGCGCTGTGTACACATCCATCGCAAGATGCATTTGCCAAACTACGGCATGTTTGAAGAGGCGCGTTATTTTAGCAAAGGGCACGATATCGAAGCTTTTGAGGGTCGTTTTGGACGTTCTGCGATGGTGGTGTGCGAAGATTTGTGGCGCGCACAGACACTGGCGCGTTTATCAGAGCTGAAGATCGATCTGCTCTTTTTGCTGGTGGCATCACCTGCTAGGGATTTTGGCGATGAAGGGCTTAGAATCGAATCGCAGTGGGATGCATTGGCCAAATCGGCGGCCATCTTGTGCAGTGCTTATGTTTTGATGGTCAATCGAGTCGGATTCGAAGACGGTATCGGGTTTTGGGGAGGCAGTCGTGTGATAACGCCGCGTGGCGAGATCGAATATCGGCTGGAGAATTTTGAGCCTGGAGTGCTTGAGGTTACGCTTAGTGCACCGCTACATAAAGTACAGAAATGGATGGTCAAACGAGATGAGTAAAGCAGTAAAAATAGCCATTATGGGTGCGATGCTAGAAGAGGTGGAGCCTTTTCTGGCTCCTGATGAGCGAGAACCGTTGCTTGCCTTTTTCAAAAAACACAACGACGTGCGCTACGGCGGCAACCTCTACCATGAAGCGAAGTATAAAGGCGTGGATATCGTGTTGGCTTACAGCAAGATCGGCAAGGTTAATGCCACGCTCACCGCAAGCATACTCATAGAAAAATTCGGGGCGCAGATGCTGCTCTTTACCGGAGTGGCAGGCGGTATCAACCCTGAGTTCAAGATCGGTGATCTGGTTGCGGCGACCCAACTGTGTCAGCATGATCTCGACATCACGGCGTTTGGTCATCCGCACGGTTATGTGCCCGAGGGCGCGGTATTCGTCAAGCCTGATGCGAAGCTGCTGCATATCGCCAAAGCGGTAGCGGATGAGAAGGGGATTGATCTGAAAAAAGGGATCATCGCTACGGGTGATCAGTTTATCGCTGATGAGGCGAAAAAGAACTGGATCAAAACGACCTTTGATGCCGATGCGATCGAGATGGAGGGCGCAGCGGTTGCGGTGGTATGCGACGCGCTGGGTGTTCCGTTTTTCGTGATGCGCTCCATTAGCGACAGTGCCGATATGGATGCGACCTTTGATTTTGACGCCTTTTTGAAGCACTCTTCGCAACGCAGTAGCAGTTTTGTGATGGGGATGCTTGACAAAATCGTTGATGATCTCGCTCAGTAAAAAGATCATGCGCCAGCTTGGGCGCACCAACGCACGCTTCAATTTGATCGAAGAGGGCGATAAGGTTTTGGTGGGACTAAGCGGCGGCAAGGACTCTTTGACGCTGGTGCACGCGCTCAAATTGATGCAGCGACGTGCTCCGTTTCGTTTTGAGTTTTTGGCGGTGACGGTTGATTATGGCATGGGGGAAAACTTTGACGCATTGCATGCGCACTGCGCGGAGCATGATATCCCCCATGAGATCTATGCGACCAACATCTATGAAGTAGCCGGTGAGAAGATACGGGAGAACTCCTCTTTTTGCAGCTTTTTTTCGCGGATGCGGCGCGGTTATCTTTATACTGCGTCACAGCACTACGGCTGTAACAAGCTCGCCCTTGGGCACCATCTTGACGATGCGGCGGAGAGCTTTTTTATGAATATGATCTACAATGGTCAAATGCGCTCACTCGCACCCAAATATCGCGCTGAGAACGGCGTGGTGGTGATCCGTCCGCTGATTCAGATGCGTGAGCGTCAGCTCGCAGCGGCGGCGAAGGAGCATGAAATGCCATTGATTGGCGACGAGGCGTGTCCTGCTATGCGTTTTGATGTGAAAATGCCCCACGCCAGAGCGAGCATGAAAGCGATGCTCTCACAAATGGAAGCGACCTATCCTGATCTGTTTGTTTCCATCAATGCGGCATTTTCCAACATCTCCGATGAGACCTTTTTCGATGAAAATCGGTTTCGTCTTTAGTTACATGTAAGCATTTAATCCATAAAAAAGGTATCACAATGAGTATTAACGTTTATCCCGATCAAGCGATGCTGGAGGGTTCTGAAATGGTGGTGGTCGATATCCGCACAGCGCCGGAGTGGCGTCAGACGGGTGTTGTCAAAGGGTCGCATTGCATCACTTTTTTTGAGCTTCACGGCAATTATGACGCAGAGGGTTTTTTAAAAAAGATGGATGCGCTTGGCGGAAAAGAGCAGCTCATTGGGCTGATCTGCCGTACGGGTTCGCGCACCTCTCAGGTGGCGCATTTTATGGCGCAGAAAGGGTACAACGTGAAAAACCTAGACGGAGGCGTGATGAAGCTTATGGGCGAAGGCTACGCGCTCGAACCCTACCGATCCTCCGCAGATTAGACGTTAGACGTGTGCTCTTCGCGTAAGTTTGCGAAAAGTTCAAGTATCCGTTCTTGATAGATGCGATTCTCTTCGTCGTGGTTGCAATCCAGCAGAGGGCGCAGTAGGTCGATGTTAATCTTTTGGCTGTAGCGGGGGAGATCGCGTAGATCGCGTACGATGTCTTCTAGTAGGGTATCGATATCCAAGCCGTTGTCATCTGTGACCTTATCGACGTACTCTTGAATCATCAATAGTAGAGAGTTACTCCGGTCTGGGTCGTCGTAGATCTGGGATCCGGCTTGGGCCGCTATGGCGTATTCGCATTCGCCAGCATCAGGATTGGCGGCGATGACGGCGGCAAATAGTTTGGCGCGAAATTCGAGCGAACTGTGATGATAAAGAAAGAGTTCACGAAAAGCATTGATAAAATGGTTTCGCACTTTTTGCACGAGCGTCATGGTGCTTTATGACCTTTTTGGTGTCATTATACCCAGTATAAAAGTGGTTTGGATCAGTAGGATGGAGGAGCTTGCGGGGTCGGTTGCGACGACAATGCATCAAGCAGTGATAGCGCCTTGTGATCCGCGGTGCTTAGCGCTAGCCCTCCTATCTCCTCGCGTGTGAACCACATAAGCGCTTCGTCGCAGGGTGCTTCGGTGGCTTCATAGACGGTGGCGTGTAGATGAAAATGGGTGTATCGGTGGATGAAGCTGCCCAAAGCACCCCCTTTATACGGCATCGGACGCTGCACGAATCCCCATAATCCGTGCAAAAAACGCTCATGTCGCTGGATGAGTCCCAGTCGTGCTCCTTGGCGCAAGATGAGCAGCGCACGATGGCGTATGGGGACGGCGACGCGGGCTTTGGCGCAACCAAAACGCAACGCTTCACTTTGACCTTGGCAGCCTGATTGGAGTGGACACTCTTTACATGTAACGCTTTTGCTTTGGCAGAGCATCGCGCCGATATCCATCATCGCTTGATTGTACATGTAGGGTCTTTGCGCATCGAGCAGAGCGTAGGCGTCCCTCCAGAGTGTTTGGTCGCAGCGCTCCTCTCGCGCAAAAAAGCGAGACAGGACACGTTTGATGTTGGCGTCAAGTACGGGCAGCGCAGCGTGATGGGCAAAGGCGGCAATGGCGTGGGCCGTGCTGCGGCCAATTCCTGGCAACGCCTCAAGCGCTATGGCATCTTGGGGCAGGGCAGAGATGCAGAGTTGCGCGGTGCGGTGTAGATTGCGCGCACGAGTGTAATAACCCAAGCCTTCCCAGCGCTTGAGCACATCGTCGAGCGGCGCAGCCGCTAAATCCGCCAAGGTGGGGAAGGCATCAAGAAAGGGGGAGTAGAAGCGCTCTGACACTGTTTTGACCTGAGTCTGCTGTAACATAATTTCGCTGACCCAGATGCGGTAGGGATCATGGTGCGTGCGCCAAGGTAGATCGCGGCGGCCGTGCTCGTCGTACCACGCAGCGATGGCGTCGTGAATCACACTGTACACAGCGCTCCTTTTATTTTTTTGCTATTGTAGGAACACTAAGATAAAATGCAGGCCGATGTTTATATGTAACGACCATTTTTCACAGACCATAGAAGTCAAACAATCCAAATTTATCGCCCATTTGACACCTTTTGAGCAGATGCACGCACTGCTAGAGACTTTACGCGCCGAGCATCCCAAGGCACGCCATTTTGTCACGGCGTTTCGCACACTCAACGAACACGACCAGATTGTTGAGGGCAGCAGTGACGACGGAGAACCGCGCGGCACATCGGGTAAACCTGTCTTACATGTACTGCAAGGACATGATTTGATCCATGTCGGGGTGATTGTGGTGCGCTATTTCGGGGGAACCAAGCTTGGCACCGGCGGGTTGGTGCGCGCTTATGGCGACGCGGTCAATGCGGTAGTCGCATCGGCACACTTTACACCCCATGAAAAGCTCGAAACACTTTGGCTACGCGCACCCTATGCGCATGTAGGCAAGGTAGAGTATGCTATTGCACAAAATGGGGTGCGGGTCGTGCAGAAAAATTTTGAGGCGCTGTGGGTGGAGTGGTCGTTGCATGTAAGCACTACGCAAAAAATGAGTCTTTTGTTTGTACTGGATCGAATCATTGAAGTTGATGGCGATGCGCGAGCGTGACAACAGTTCATTAAGGATCTACAGAGGTAGGTTTGATAACATATTTTATTTTTTAGCCACAAAGGATCCACGTGAGTACACTGCGGCGTAAAAATGTCCTATTGATACGCTATACGCTGTGGGCAACAGCCATTTATGTGGTGGTGATGGGGATCGGATGGGCCATCGTTGAGCGTTATACTTCTGGACTTTATCAAGAGCTCTTTCGCAAACAGGCGCTACAGGTTCAGAGCCAGATGGAACTCTTCATTGATGCCAAAGCCGAGTCTGTCTTTGAGCTTGCACTGGCACTTTCACAAGATCGTGTCATCAAGCAGGCATTCTTGAACACAATGCCGATCAGATTGATATGCAGCCGATGGCTTCTATGTTGCGCGATTAGATAAATCGATGGTGCCGATTTATGAGGGTGAGGAGATGATCGGTCTTTTTGAGGTGGTCGTCAAATTCAACTCCATAGCCGAAAAGATCGCGGCGCAAGGGATTGTGCCGGTCTTTCTTGCGGACAAGCGCTATTATGACTTGAATTGGCGGTTTAAAAAAAGGATATGAGCTATCATATCCTCTCTAATCGTTTCAAAATCTTCTCTATCCAAATCTTTAATTTTCAACTCATCTATAAAGTTTT
>DZBC01000140.1 GCA_022729835.1 Sulfuricurvum sp.
CCAAGTGGCCGGATGTTCTGCGCGATTGGTGGCCGGATGCGCCGTTATATGCAGCCAAGCGCGCCGCTTCGACGATCTCACGGGCTCTGGTGGTGCCCATCAGCACGACGACGGTGTGACTCGGGCGCAGCAGTAGATCGATCCAATCGACACAGAGCCGGTCTCCTCTTAGGTGGGCAGAGACGATCGACATACCCGTCGCCACACCCCGCGCGGTAGGGGCGATGCCTGCGCACGAGGGGGCGGCAATGGCCGAAGAGACCCCCGGAATGACGCTTACATGTAGGCCCGCATCGATGAGTGCGAGTGCCTCTTCCGAGCCACGCCCGAAGACATACGGATCCCCCGCTTTAAGCCGTGCTACCCGTAGTCCTTGGGAAGCGTATTCGATCAAAAGCTCATTGATACGCTCTTGTTTAATCGAGTGGTGCCCCTTCTTTTTGCCCACAAAGATCTGCAAAGTACGGGGTGGAATAAGCGCGATAATCTCAGGCGAAATCAGATGATCGGTGAGCACCACGTCGGCTTCTTGAATCGCTTTATAGGCCTTGAGGGTGAGCAGCTCCGCATCGCCGGTTCCGCAGCCTACCAGCGTGACATGCCCCAGCAGCTTTTGGGTAGCGGCTTTGGCGCTTGAGCAATCGATGACCCCACACGCACGTTTTTGGGAGAGTTCGTCGGCCAGAGTTTCAAGATTTTTAGGCAATTGCCGCGCAATATGATCTCGAATCGTCTGCGCCATCGTGGGACTCGCCCCAGCAGAACTCACCGCTACCTTCAGCGCGCCGCGTTCAATCAGTGCCGCAAAGAAGAAGTCGCACGCATCCGGGACATCGACGCAGTTGAGTAAAAAGCGGCGCTCTCTCTTTACATGTAAGAGCATTTGAAGCACCTGCGGGTTTCCGGTGGCATCGATGATGATCTCATAACCCTCAAGGTCAGAGGTCTCAAAAGCCTTACATGTAACACTACACAGCGCTTCAAGTTCAGGCTTTATATGTAAGGCAATCGCGCAAAAGTCGATGTGGTTGCGACTCAGCACCTGCGCCTTTTGCAGCGCCACGGCACCGCCGCCGATTAGCAAGATTTTTGGGGCATTTAGCACGATAGGCAGGGTAGAGTGCATTTTACTCATCCTCTTTGGCAAATTTCTTATACAGAAAGTCTAAAATCGCTTCACGACAACGGATATACTCGGGATCGCTCTGCAGCGCGACGCGGTCACGCGGGCGCTCCAGTTTCACCTCTAAGATCTCGCCGATGGTTGCAGCCGGACCGTTGGTCATCATCACGACGCGATCGCTCAGAAGTACCGCCTCGTCGATATCGTGGGTGATGATGATGACGGTGTTTTTGACGTTTTGCTGAATGCGCATCAGGTGCTCTTGCAAATTGGCGCGGGTTAGTGAATCGAGTGCCCCAAAGGGCTCATCCATCAGCAGCACCTTAGGCTTGATCGAAAGGGCGCGTGCGATCCCCACCCGCTGCTTCATACCGCCGCTGATCTCGCCTGGGTATTTATCCTTGGCGTGGTCGAGATTGACCATTTGAACAAACTTCATGACGCGCTCTTTGAGCTCCTCTTTTGAGAGCTCGCCCATCACCTTCTTGACAGCAATTTCGATGTTTTGATAGACCGTAAGCCACGGCAAAAGCGAGTGGTTTTGAAAGACCACGGCGCGCTCTGGCCCTGGGCCGTCAATCTCTTTATTGGTGAGGTAGATGCCGCCTGAGGTGTGTGCATCAAGTCCTGCGATCATGTTGAGCAGTGTCGATTTACCGCATCCTGAGTGGCCGATGATCGAGACAATCTCGTTTTCGCGAATCTGCAGATCAATATTCTGCACCGCCACATACTCTTTGCCGCCACCGAGCGCAAATACCTTCGCTACCCCTTCGAGGCTTAGAAATTTGTTCATCTTTTACCCTTTTTGGTGTAGTCGAAATAGTCGGCAATGCGTCCAATGATGATGTCAAGCCCAAAACCGATCAGTCCAACAATCATGATCCCGATGATGATGTTGTGGTAGTTGAGGCTGTTGTACTCATTCCAGATCCAAAAACCGATACCAATCCCGCCGGTAAGCATCTCTGCCGCCACGATGACCAGCCATGCAATGCCCAGTGAGAGGCGCATACCGGTGAAGATAAAGGGCACGGCTACGGGCAAAATGATCTTGCGCACCTTCTCCAGCGGGCTGAAGCGTAGCACCCGCGCTACGTTGAGATAGTCTTGGCTCACACTTCTCACCCCCAGCGCCGTGTTGATGATAATGGGCCAGATCGAAGTGATAAAGATGGTCGCAATGGCCGTCATATTGATGTCTTGAAAGACAAAGAGCAGCAGCGGTAGCCACGCCAGCGGCGAGACGGGTTTGAAGATCTGGATATAGGGGTTGAAGAGCTCAAACATCACCTCACTCATCCCGATCATCAGCCCCAGCGGAACCCCTACGAGTATGGCCAGCGCAAATCCACCAAAGACCCGCTCTAGTGAAGAGAGGATCTGCCAAAAGATCCCTTTGTCATCCTCGTTAGCCACATAAAAGGGGTCAGAGAAGACCCCTGTGATCTCTTCCGCATTGGAATTCACTCCACCAAAAGCTTGAATGTAGGTGTCATACGGAGAGGGAAAACTCTCGATATGATGAGCAAGTGAGCTCCAAACCGCCAAGATAACCACCGCTCCTAGTAGTGGCAAAAGC
This sequence comes from Sulfuricurvum sp., assembly GCA_022729835.1. GTDB lineage: Bacteria > Campylobacterota > Campylobacteria > Campylobacterales > Sulfurimonadaceae > JAFGUB01. Next base: position 2,706 of record DZBC01000140.1, read on the forward strand.
CACCGACGTACTGCTGCATAACGCATTGCGACTCCTTTAAAGACTACGATTTAGGTTTAACGACATACTTGAGCTCAGCACATCCTGCCGGGCCGTAGGGGCAGACATAGGGCGGTTGCGCCGTCTCTACCTTCCAACTGTTGAGTGCTTTAAGCGACTCTTGACTCATCTTGGGGTGGGTGACCTCGAAGCTGTAGATATACTCGACTGCCTTATTGGGATCAAAGACCTTGCCATCCATAAACTTGTTATAGGTGTCGATTCCATCGATCTTCCAAGGACTCGGCGGCAGCTCATATCCGACTGCTTTGGCTGCTTGCTCAAAAAGATCGGGGCGGTAGGTTTTCTCAACGGCAGCTTTGAGATCAAGGGGCTGCTCGATCTGCCCCCAGCGGATCATCTGCGTCAAGAACCACATAGCGTGGCTATAAAACGGATAGGCGGCGTAGTAGTTGGCAAAGACGTTAAACATCGGATTGGGCTCACTCTCTTGGCCTTTGAGATACTGAAACGTTCCGATCATCGACTTCTCCAATACAGCTACGGGCGCTTTGACATACTGCGCTTTTGAGAGAATCTTGGCCGCCTCTTTGCGGTTCTCCCATGAGCTATCCAGCCAGATCTGTGCCTCTAAAATCGCTTTCATCACCGCTTGCGTCGTCTGCGGGTGTTTCTCTACAAAATCGGCGCGAGACTGAAGCACCTTTTCCGGGTTGTTGTTCCAGATATCGTAGTTGGTTACCAATGTAGAGCCTTTGGCCTCCATCACGACGCGCTCGTTCCACGGTTCGCCGACGCAGTATCCGTCGATATTGCCCGCGATCAGGTTAGAGGGCATGGTCGGAGGCGGGAAGGGTTTGATGGTCGCATCCGCGTCGGGATCGATACCCGAGGTAGCCAGCCAGTAGCGCAGTTCGTAGTTGTGTGTTGAAACGGGGTGTACCATCCCGAAGTTAAGCGGTTGATACTTTGCTCCTTCGGTTTGATGTTTCGCATCGATATAGGCTTTGAGCGATTCGGAACTTAGAGGGCGTTTTTCTCATCCATGCCGTGCTTTTTCATGGCTGTGATAATTTTATTGCCAAAGGTAATGCCGTTGCCGTTAAAGTCAAGGCTTTGCAGTGCTACCAGATGGGCGTTTCCGTTGATGCCCACCGTGGCCGCAAGCGGCATACCGGCAAGCGCGTGGGCGTAGTCATATTCGCCGTTGATCACCTTTTGCTGAATTCCGGGCCATCCGCCCCCCTCTTTGATGACGTGGACATCGAGTCCGTATTTTTTAAAAAAACCTTTTTCGGCAGCGATGACGATCGGGGCACAATCGGTCAGTGCAATAAAGCCGATATTGAGCGACTTTTTCTCTAACTCGGCCCATGCCGAAGAGGTAATGATGCCGGTCATCAGAGTACTTAGAGCGAGACGTTGAAACAGAGGGTTCATAAAGATCACCATCCTTTTTTTCTGAATTTTATTTTAACTTTGGTGTTCGCATAGAATAATATCAGCGATTAGCGCTTAAATTAGCTAGTTAATTGATTAAACAATATACATTTAGCTTAATATTTTCTGATTTACTCTATACTACAATACCGTTACATGTAACAAGGAGTCTAGTGTGATTAAATCGGTATGCGGCTATTGCGGGGTAGGGTGCGGACTGGAGTTTGATACCCATAAGCTGATCGGCGATATCGCCTACCCGACCAACGAGGGCTTGGTATGCAAAAAAGGGGTCAGCGAGCTGCACACCATCGATACCCCCACGCGGCTGCTACGCCCGATCGTACGCTCAAGCGTGCATGAGGAGTTTAAACAAAGCAGTTGGGATTTTGCCCTAGACGTGGCAGCCGCCGCACTTCGCCGAAGCACGCCGCAGCGCATCGGCTTTTATCTCTCGGGGCAGATGCTCACGGAGGATTATTATGTGGCCAATAAGCTTGCGAAGGGGTTTTTGGGTACTTCCAACGTCGATACCAACTCGCGCACTTGTATGGCAAGTGCGGTAGTAGCCTATCAAAAGGTCTTCGGTTTGGATTATGTGCCGGTGCGGATGGAGGAGATTTTTCGCAGTGATCTGCTCATTTTGGTAGGCTCAAATGCCGCAGAGGCGCACGTGGTCTTTCATAACCACATCAAAAAAGCGCGCAAAAACGGCCTCAAAGTCATCACGATCGATCCGCGCCGCACGGCAACGGCCGAGGCTTCGGATCTACACCTCCCTTTGCGCCCCGGTAGCGATATCGACTTTTTTAGCCTCGTAGCGCTGCGGCTGATTGAAGAGGATCGAATCGATAAGGCGTTTTTGAGCTTACATGTAAACGGCTATGACGCCTATCTGAAACAGCTTCGCAAGCTCCCCAAAACCAAGTTGCTCAAACGCTGCGACCTTTCCAAAGAGCAGTTTGAGAATTTTATGCAGCTCTTCAACGAGAGTCCGCGCGTTATCAGCGCGTGGACGATGGGGTTAAACCAGAGCGTTCAGGGGGTAGATAAAAATATTGCGCTGATGAACATCCATCTGCTCAGCGGTAAGGTGGATCGGGAGGGGTGCGGCCTCTTTTCGCTCACCGGTCAGCCTAATGCCATGGGCGGGCGCGAGGTGGGGGGACTTTCAACAACATTGGCGGTTCATCGTGGCTTTGATGAGGAGTCGCGTGTGCTAGTCGGAGATTTCTGGAAGAGTAGTGTCATTCCAAAATCCGCAGGACTGACTGCCTTCGAGTTGATTGAGGCGGCAGAGCAAGGAGCGCTGGATGTTTTGGTGATCTGCCACACCGACCCGATCTATCATCTGCCCAATCGCCATAGAGTCGAGGCAGCATTCAAGAAAATCCCGTTTATCGTGGAGCTCAACTCCTACGAAGACTCCGAGACGGCGCCCTTTGTTCATGTGCGTCTTCCGGCGGCTCCGTGGGGAGAGAAGGAGGGGACGCAGACCAATATGGATCGCACCGTCACGCGCCAAGAGAAGCTCACCCGCATCTCTATCGAGTGCCGCCCCGATTGGCAGATCTTTGCTCAGTGCATATAACGGCGCATCCGGCCACCAATCGCGCAGAACATCCGGCCACTTGG
>DZBC01000141.1 GCA_022729835.1 Sulfuricurvum sp.
TGCGCTCGAATCCGCTCTCCTTGAGTGCGACGTACGTCATCGCATCAAGCGGATTGGAAACCATGATGATGGTGGCATTGGGAGAATATTTGGCAATACCCTCAATCACTTCTTTGGTAATATTGGCATTGATCATCAGAAGATCATCCCGACTCATCCCCGGCAATCTTGGGCTTCCGGCAGTTACCACTACTACGTTGCAGTTGGTAAGCTGGCTCATATCCTCGGCAACACTAACGACGGTATGTGATCTAACCGCCGCAGCCGCTTGTGACATATCAAGCGCTTTGCCTTTAGCGACATCAATTTTGTTATCTCGCAAAATGATTTCATGGGCTGAACCCAACATCGCCAACGAGTACGCGACCGTTGCTCCAACATTACCAGCCCCTACGATACCGACACGCTTTCCGTGATTCATAAGCTCTCCTTGGACGCTAAAATGCGCACTTTATCCTATCTCAAATACACTTAAGTAGCATGTGCAAGCACATACCGATTAAGCATAAAATGACCAACAATCAAAGCGGTTGCCACCTTACATGTAATGCCCACAAAGGATCGGAGCAAACCGATCCTAAACAAGGCTATCAGATACTATCAATGATCGCATTGAGCGTTGCAGAGGGGCGCATCGCTGCAGATGCTTTAGCATCATCAGGTCGGTAGTAGCCGCCGATATCTTGGGCTTTACCCTCAACTACCATTAGCTCTTCCATGATCTTGGCTTCATTGTCTACAAGTGCTTTAGCGATCGGTGCAAACTTGGCTTCCAGCTCCGCATTGCCACACTGGGCAAGTGCACCGGCCCAATATTGCGCCACATAGAAGTGTGATGCTTTATTGTCCGGCTCACCTGCTTTGCGGCCCGGGGCTTTGTTGTTATCCAGATAACCGGCATTGGCTTGATCAAGCGCAGCGGTGAGCTTAGAGAGCTTGTCACTGGTGTGTTTTTGATTGATGTAGCGCAGTGACTCAGCCAGTGCCAAAAACTCACCGAGTGAATCCCAACGCAAGTGCCCCTCTTCCAAAAACTGATCAACGTGCTTAGGTGCCGAACCACCTGCACCCGTTTCAAAGAGACCACCACCGGCAAGCAACGGAACGATTGAGAGCATCTTAGCAGAGGTACCCAACTCAAGAATCGGATACATGTCGGTGAGGTGGTCACGCAAGACGTTTCCGGTTGCAGAGATGGTATCTTTGCCCTCACGTACACGTGCATTAGTATAAGCAACGGCATCTTGGACGTTCATGATCATCCACTCAAAACCGCTTTGATCAAACTCCTCTTTGCACGCATTGATTTTGGCAATCAGATTGGCATCGTGCGCACGCTTCTCATCAAGCCAGAAGACTACCGGAGTGCCCGTGAGGTGGCCGCGCTCAAATGCGAGGCGAATCCAGTCTTTGATGGGGATGTCTTTGGTGCGTGACATGCGCCAGATATCGCCCTTCTCTACGTTGTGGCTCATCAGTACTGCGCCGCTGCTATCTTTGACCTCAACCACACCATCTTCACCAATCTCAAAAGTTGTGGGATGTGAGCCGTACTCCTCTGCCTTTTGCGCCATTAAGCCGACGTTGGCAACGTTGCCCATCGTAGTGACATCATATTGGCCATTTTTGACACAGTCATCAACCATCCCTTGATGGAAACGCGCATAAGAGCTATCGGGAATCACGGCAACACACTCTTGTGCTTTGCCATCACGGTTCCACATCTTGCCACCATCACGAACGACTACCGGCATAGATGCGTCAATGATGATGTCATTTGAGGCGTGTAGGTTGGTAATCCCTTTATCAGAATCAACCATAGCAATCGGAGGCTGCTTATCATAGGTAGCCATGATATCCGCTTCAATCTGTGCTTTTTTATCGCTTGGTAGCTTCTCAAGCTTCTTGTATAGATCGCCCAAGCCCATATTGGCATTAACACCGATCTCTTTAAACTCAGCGTCGTATTTTGCAAACACCTCTTTAAAGAAGACCTTGATCGCATAGCCAAACATGATTGGATCGGAGATCTTCATCATGGTCGCTTTAAGGTGCAGTGACCAGAGTACGCCGTTGGCTCTAGCCTCATCAAGGCTCTTTTGATAAAACTCCTGAAGCGCCTTGACCGACATAAAGGTACCATCGAGCACCTCTTTATCAAGAGCATTGATCTCTTTGAGCACTTTGCCATTCAGCTCAATCGTTACCTTGCCAGAGCTTTGCATAACGACTGATTGTTCGTTACCGTAGAAATCGTTATTACCATCCATGTGCGTCACATAGGCTTTAGATGGGTTCTCAAATGCACGGAGCTTGTGGGGGTTCTTTTTGGCAAAATTTTTCACCGCAACTGCTGCGCGGCGATCAGAGTTCCCCTCACGCAACACCGGGTTTACCGCTGAGCCAAGACAGGTTGAGTAGCGTGTCTGAACCGCTTTCTCCTCTTCAGTCTGTGGATTTTCGGGGTAATCTGGAAGATCATAGCCTTTGACTTGAAGCTCGGCGATACACTCTTTGAGCTGTGTCACCGAAGCTGAAATGTTGGGCAGCTTGATGATATTGCCCTCAGGCTCTTCAGCTACTTTTCCCAATTCGGCAAGATTATCCAAGATGCGCTGATCGGCTCTGAGACGCTCAGAAAAGGTAGCAATCACACGTCCGGAGAGCGATATGTCACTGGTGATTACATCAACACCCGCCTCTTTACAAAACTTTTGAACAATTGGAAGAAGGGAATAGGTAGCTAACGCTGGGGCTTCGTCAATAACTGACCAAATGATTTTTGACATGCTGTTCCTCTGGAATATAAATTTCAGGTCACAGTGTAGCACTTGTTAAAAAAAACTTATTGATTCTGCTTTAAACTCGCGGGAAAAAATATCATAATGTTTCATTTAGTAGCATTATTGATACGCTCCAAATGTGTAGAATAGTTACTTGAATAGTGGTGCTTTCCCTCTTTTCCGCGCACAAAATAGAGATAGTCACTCTGGGCCGGAAAGATCGCAGCCTTGATGGCGTCGAGGCCGACATTGCATACCGGCACAGGAGGTAATCCAGCGTTAATGTAGGTGTTATAGCTCGTATTATCGGACTTTATACGCTCTGCAGTGATAGGTGTATGTGAGTATGGACCATAGTTGAGCGTCCCATCCATTTGCAAACGCATCCCTTTTTTCAGGCGATTATAGATCACCGATGAAACCAAGGGCATGTCTTCTTTGGAGGCTGCTTCTTTTTGTATCACTGAAGCAAGTGTTACAAAATGAAACCACTTCTTCGCGTCATAGGTTCCAAAGATTTTTTCCGACCATGCACGCATCTGTTTGTCGGAGTGGTGCAGCAATATGCGCATCACCCGCTGTTCATCGATCCCCAAGGGAAGCTGATAAGTATCAGGTACCAAAGCACCCTCGTGAAGCGGTGCGAAGCGCTCGAAATGGTAGGTGAGCCGTGCATGATCAAGTTGCATCGTTTGGGCAATATGAGCGAGAAAAAAGTGGGTAGTCTCCCCTGGAATCAGCGTCACACTACGCATTGCAGCCCTTGCGGTGGTTAGACGATAGAGAAAATCACCGTGAGTGAGCGCTGTGTCGCCGATATGAATCCACCCTTTTTGCGGATAGCCTAAAAAGCGTAGTGCCCACCCATCCACAATCGTCAGATCAAACTTTCTGGCCTTGAGGTAGGAGAGTGTCTGTTGTGTCGAACCTTGCGGTACATACAGTATGTAGCTGCTGTTCATTGGCAGATTCAGATAGTACAAAAAAGCAAGCCATAAGACCAAAGAGATCTCAATCACACTCAAAATCGGTAGGACTTTTTTCATCGCTGTTAGCTTTATAGATGACATTTCAAGAGGCGCCAGCTTTACATGTAATGAAAAACAAAGAGTACATCACTCGTTGCGCAATACCGTAAGCACATCGACTTCACTCGCTTTTTTGGCCGGATAAAAAGAGGAGAGCAGCACAATCACAAAAGCGCCAAACAAAATCAGCGCTAAGTCGATCAAGCTCAGATCGAGAGGAAGCGTCGAGGTGGGATAGACATCTTTTGGCAAAGAGACGATCTCAAACGTCCCCAATACCCACAAACCCAAAAAGCCCAGCAGTGCACCCGCCACAATGCCTGCGATCCCGATCACAATCCCCAAATACAAAAAGACCTTCTTGATCTGCGCAGCAGAGGCGCCGAGTGAGATTAACAAAGCGATTTCACTGCGGCGGTTCATCACCGTCATCAGCAAAGAGGAGATGATATTGATCGAGGCGATCAGAATAATCAGCATGAGCACAATAAACAGAGCCGTCTTTTCGAGCTCAAGCGCGGCAAAAAAGTTGACGTTGTCCTCCCACCATCCCTTGATGCCGACCGAGGGCGGCAACATCGCCTTGATACGATGGATGTCTTGCTGAGGGTCATGCGAAAAAATATGAATACCATCATAGATATTCGAAGGGAGGCGCAGAATCTTCTGCATTGAATCCAGCGTGGTATAGCTGTACGCCTTGTCATAAGCACTCAAGCCCGAATCGAAAACGCCTGCAACACCAAATCGCTTGATACGTGGGGTAACCCCTAAGCCACCCGGTTCCATCTGGGTAAACACGTAGGTCATCTTTTCACCAGAGACGAGATTGAACTCCTGCTGGAGTGTTTTACCAACCAGCACCTCAAAGTCGTCGATGTGCCGATCTGCAAGCGCATGATCAATGACTGCATTCACCTTCCGCTCACTCTCAAAGTCTACGCCAAACAGATACCCGCCTTCGAGCCTAGTGCCTGAGCGGGCCATTACTGGAGAGGAGACATAGGGGCTAAAGTGCAGTTTAGGAAAAGCCGCTTTAAGCTCCAGCAGCAAAGATTCGTTAGCACTGCCATAAAATTTGGGAAGGATGGTGAGCGGATAGTTCATGACGGTGAGTTTTTTCTTGAACTCATTATCGAAACCGTTCATAAGCGCCATAGCGATGATGAGCACCATCACCCCCAGCATGATGCCCAAAAAAGCAAGCAACGCCGAGAGAAAGATAAAAGGTTGCTCTTTATCAAAGCGCAAAAAACGTTTGACGAGAAAGGAGACGATACTCAAGAGGCAAATGCACCTTTTTTTGGCCCACTCTGTCCGCAGCACTGCTTATATTTTTTGCCGCTACCACAAGGGCACGGATCGTTGCGCGCAGGTTTTTTCTCGCCGGAAAGGCCCTCTTGGCTCTCTTCATCACCGTGGCGCAGTAATTGCGCCATCTCACGTTGACGCGCCTCTATCTCGCGCTGACGGGCCAGCATTTGAGCCTCTTCTTCAGCATTGTCCATTCTAAATTGAATAATATGAAGTGTTTTGATCGTCTCAAACTTGATCGTCTCAACCAACTCCTGAAAGAGGTTGAAGCTCTCTTTTTTATACTCAACCAATGGGTCTTTTTGGTTGTAGGCGCGCAGTCGAATACCGGTTTTCATCGTATCCATCTGATATAGATGCTCCCGCCACGCCGTATCGAGCGTCTTGAGATAGATTTCACGCTCGACATTGTGACGGGTATGCTCATCGACGATACTCATTTTTTGATCGTAAGAAGCTTTGAGAATCTCTAGCAGTCTAGAGCGCAACTCGTCATAATCTACATCTGCTATCTGCGCTACCAAAAGCTCAAAACGGATCTCTT
>DZBC01000142.1 GCA_022729835.1 Sulfuricurvum sp.
GGGATCGAACCGCTGACCTCTTGCATGCCATGCAAGCGCTCTCCCAGCTGAGCTAATGCCCCACTCGCCAAGGAAGGCTGGAATTATAAAGCCTCAAACCTTAAAGTTTAACCATAATTGTGAGATATTTAGCTGAATTTTTGGGTGATTTTTTCGGTCATGTCGAGACATTCGAGGTAGATGTTGAGCTCCTTTTTTGTCTTTGTTCGGATCGCGTCGAAGAGTTCTTGCGTGTTTTCGCCGTCGATGGGATAGCTACAGGTGGTGGAACGGATGTATGCGTTTAGAAACTCTTCAAACATGTTTTTGACGATTGTTGCGCCATATTTGTCGGTGTAAGGGAGGACAAAAAAGTAGAAGCGGTCGAAATGGACGATAGCGTCTGAAGAGCGCAAGATGCCCTGCAAACTCTCCTTGATACTCTCTGTCGGCACCTCAGAGAAGTCACAAAAGAGAATCGTCATGCTCTCCGCGCGGTTTTCGTCAAGACGTTCGGCAATGCCAACGTTCAATGAAATAAGACTCGGGAATTCAGCGAACGAAAAGTGAATGCCTGCCATGAAAGCCTCCTGATATCAGAGCGTAAGTGTAAAAGTATACACCACTCTATACGAAATAATGTTCAAAGCCCTTCCTAGAGGCGAAGGGTGATGCATTTAGCCCTTCGTTGCCGATGGTGACTGGGTATAAGTCTTGGGTTGAGGTTTTACAGTAGGTGAGGACCAGGCGCACGGCGAGCAGTCGATCAGACTCAGAGGCGTTCGCGGAGATCAGCGCGTCGGGTCCCATCATAGGGGCAACGCTGATGAGCAGGTACTTGTCATTGGTGATGGCACAGATCTGATCGTTTTCTGTCTGATTGCGGCCTATGACCAGTTTGGCTCCTTCGGGAAGTCGCAGTTGGCGGCCGTATTTGACCACGGGGATGTCGTCGATGCTGAAGGTGTCGTGGGCGATGAAATCACGCATACGCCGCGCAAAGTGTTCATCGGTGAGCAGACAGCCGCCGCCGGGATTCTCGAAGTCACGTAGGCCGTAGTGCCGCGCAAGCTCCATTTGGCGGTCGCGGTTGCGTCCGACGATCTCTTCAAGGCGGGTGCGATCAATCCAGCCCTCTTGTTCGGCGATGGTAGGTGCTAGGGCTTTGGCGCTGAGCGGGCGGAGTAACAGTCCATCAACGTCGCCTTCGGCGAGTACTTTGTCGAGGGCTTGACCGTTTTGACTCATCGGGCGTTGCCCAAGTACTTCGCCGCTAATCAGGAAGCTTGCGCCTTCATCCGCCATCATCCGTTTGGCCACGGCAAACATTTTGGCGTGGCAGTCGATACAGGGGTTGAAGTGTTTGCCATAGCCGTGTTTTGGGCTGAAGAGCACATCCCGGAGGTATTCGCTTCGGATATCGACGATGCGCAGTTCGGCACCCACCTGATCGCACATACTCTGCATGTGGGTGTGGCGCTCCTTGGTGCTTCCAAAGCCGGTGTTGATGTTGCAGGCGAGTACTTCGACGCCCTGATCGATCACGAGTTTCATCGCCAGCGTCGAATCAAGTCCGCCGCTAAAAAGTGCAATCGCTTTCAAAATATTCCCTTACATGTAACGCTTCAACCATCAAATGTGACCAACTCTCCGCGCTCAAGTCGGCCGATTTTGTCGCGGTAGGTACGGATAAGAAACGCTTTTTTTTCGAATTTTAGCGTATTTTCGCTCGTCACCATTTTGAGACGGCGCAGGTAATAGGTGCGCAAAAAGGTGAGCATTTCCGCTTTAAGCGCGGCGTCGTTTTCAAACACATGAATCTGTGGATCGACGCGAAGCGCCATGAGTCTGGGGTCGTCAAAACGGCCTTGAAGGGTCAATGTAAATTCGGCGCCGTGGTGAGAAAGCATCGACACATCAATAAAATCAAGCACCTGATCCATAAAGCGTGGGTGTTCGAGCAGGGTTTTGATGAGTCCCAATTCTCCGATGTCGCGTGCGTCTGAAAAGATCGGCGCAGTGGCGCTTGCGGGTGTGCTCGAGAGTTTGATCAGAGAGGGACTCACGCCAAGCCGCGAGGCGAGATAAGAGCGGTACTCCTCTTGCATCAGAGGCGATAGGGTTTTGAGATAGGCGATAGACTCATGCAGAGCCTGCTCTTTTTGCGCAGGGTCTTGGAGGTGGTAGGCATCAAGGATGCGGGTGAGCACAAAGAGGGTAAAAGGCTGAGGTTTGCGAAAAAGAGCGCTGAGTGCTTCGATCTGGCCCGATTTGACCATGTCGGCGGGATCAAGGCCCCCTTCAAAGAGCACAACCCCGCCGTCGATCTTTTTGGCACTGAGCAGTCGCGCCGCCTTAAGCGCCGCGTTTTGCCCCGCTTCGTCACCGTCATAGGCCATGATGACGCGGGGTTCGCCTTTTTGCAGCAGCGGGAAGTGCTCGGCGGTTAGGGCGGTTCCTAGTGTCGCCACAGCGTGTGTAAAACCTGCCTGATGCAGCATCACGACATCCAAATACCCTTCGGTGATGATGATCTCTTTTTTGCGGTGGATGCTCTCTCTCGCATGATGATAGGCGTACAGTAGGCGCGATTTGTTGAAGATTTCGCTTTGAGGGGAGTTGACATATTTGGCCGCGTGGCCGCTGATGGTGCGTCCGCCAAAACCCACAAGCGTGCCGCTTGGGCTGTGGATGGGAAAGGTGATACGCTCGATAAAACGTGCATACAGTCCGTTTTCGCCTTTGCCTACGACACCCAGATCGACCGCCTCATCCATCCGAAACATCTGAGATTTTAAAAAACCCAGCGTCTGTTGCGACGCAGGCGCGTAGCCGATACCAAAATGCTCAATGCTCGATTCAAAGACGCCGCGTTCGCTTAGGTAGACCTTGGCCTGAGTGTTTTTTTCGAGCAGAGAGGTGTAAAAATCATTGAGCCGATCCATCAGCTTGGAGCGCTCTTTTTTGACCCCTTTATCATCGTAGTGGAGGGTGAAGTTGAGGCTTTGCGCCAGTTTTTCGAGGGCTTCGGGGTAGCTGAGCTTCTCATACTCCATGACGAACTTGATCGCATCGCCGCCCGCGCCGCAACCGAAGCAGTGGTAGATCTGCTTTTGGGGGTTAACGTTGAAGCTGGGGGATTTCTCATCGTGAAAGGGACAACGGGCTTTGAAGTTGGCACCGTTTTTTTTCAGTTCGATGTAGTTGCCGATCACATCGACGATATCGAGCCGGGCTTTGAGCGCTTCGATGGAGTCTTGGGTTATCATGGTGTGATTGTACGGGCTTTACATGTAAGATTGCATAAAGTGCACACTTTGGTTATAATGCGCGTCCACAAAATTTTAAAAGAAAGTAGGTGATGTGAATGCCAGGGATTATCCTCCGACACGATGATAATTTTGACGCTGCGTACCGCCGTTTCAAAAAGCAAACCGATCGTAATCTTGTTGTGACTGAAGCTCGCGCCCGCCGTTTCCACGAAACAGCGACCGAGATCCGCAAAAAAGAGAAGATCGCAGCGCGCAAAAAGATGCTCAAACGTCTTTATATGATGCGTCGTTACGAATCACGCCTTTAAGAGTCTGCCTTTGGGCTACTCTTAACCTTCCAATTTCTTCGTCAGTTTCAGCTTTTCTTTCATCGACTTCCTATACGATTCATGCTGCTATTTAAACCATTCGCGAAGCGGGGATCATCATGTCATTGTTCGGACCAAAAGATTGTAGTGCACAAACGAGACCGCTGGAGCAAAAGATCATGGAGCTGGAGCGGACACTTCAGCGTTACAAGGAGGCCTTTGCATTTTCTCAAGAGGAGATACGCATCGTCGTCTCTTCTGGTGAGATCGTCGCGCGAAACGACCTAGCAGAGCGAAGCATCCAAAATGCTTCGGGACTCGTGCGCGCGCTGGCTTCGGGCAGCGAGGAGCTTTCGATGGATGGCTGCACGGGTAAGTTCAAAAGCCGCACGCTCAGTGACGGCTCAACCCTCTACTCCATCATCAAAACCGATATTCGAAATGCCAAAGATTCGGATATTTTGACCCTGCATCAAGAGGCGATCAGCCACGCTTTGCAAGATTCACAAAAGACCTACGCCGGTATGCTCGATCAGCTCAATATTATGAACGCAGAGTCGCAGCAGGTCGCGATAGAGTCCCGTGAAGGGCTGGCACTCATCACAGCAACTTCCAAAAATATGGATCGACTCTATCAAGATATGCAGGTGACGATGGAGGGGGCTAGAATGCTCAGTGAGCGCTCTGTCGAGATTACCAATGTCGTCAATCTGATCGAAGATATCGCCGATCAGACGAACCTGCTCGCACTCAACGCCGCCATCGAAGCGGCGCGGGCTGGGGAGCATGGGCGCGGTTTTGCGGTGGTAGCCGATGAGGTGCGTAAATTGGCCGAAAAGACTCAGACCGCTACCAAGGACATTTCGGTGGTGGTGCGCTCGATGCAACAAGAGGCATCGAGTGCCGAGACCAATACCGAAACGGCGGGTAAGGTGGTCCATGAGAGCAAAGGCCAGATCGATCAACTACATGAGAAAATTGTCTCGTTTGAGAAGAATGCGTCGCGTTCGGTCTATGAGGTGAAATATATCAGTGACAAAATCTTCTCCTCGCTGGCCAAGATCGACCACGTTATCTACAAGCACAATGTATATGCGCTGCTTTTTGGGGAGAAAAATGATTTCAAAGAGATTGACCACCACAGTTGCCGTTTGGGGCAATGGTATGAGCGTGGTAAAGGCAAAGATGAGTTTTCCCAAACCGTTGCCTATGGTAAGCTTGAAAAGCCTCACTCCATCGTCCATACTCAAGCCAACCACCTGGCCAAAGAGTGTGCTGGCAACAAGGCTATCTGCTCTAAAGAGACTATTGAGCAGATGGTGCATGACATTGAAGCTGCCAGCACGGAAGTCTTTAGAGTGCTCGACGAGATGGTCGAACAAAAATCGCACGGTGTCATGAAAGAGGCCGTGAATACACTTTTTGATAAGACAAAGGGGCGCAAATGAATCCGATTAATGTTGCAATTATCGACGATGAGAAGGATATTTTGGAGATGCTTTCTCGCTACTTCTTGAAGCAGCCAGGCTTCAAGGTAGCAACTTATCAAAATCCACTCAATGCGCTTTCTGCGCTGGATCGCTCTACCCATGTGGTGCTGCTTGACATTATGATGCCGCAAATCGGAGGACTGGAGCTGTTGCCTAAACTCCAACAAAAATATCCCGAGCTAAAAGTGATCATGATGACGGCCTACTCTACCCTTGATAAGGTATTAGACGCTCACCGCAACGGGGCGGTACATTATGTCATGAAGCCATTTGAATCTCTCTCGGTGCTTGAGAAGAAGATCCTAGAGGTATCTGCCGAAGCCTAATATGCGCAAAGCCCTTACCTTTTCTCAGGCACTTTTCGCTTCGACAGTCTCTTTTTTGGCGTTTTCACTTTATATCTATTTTGTCAAGCAAGAGATCGTCGGATTGCACGAACCAAAAGCCGATCCTGAGATCTATTTGCGGCAGCTTTCCGAGCTGCTCGACATTACCTTGATGGTAGCTTTTGGTCTTATGGCGGCATTTTTTATCACTCTGCTTCGTTTTGTTGCCAGCCGCGATCGCGAACGACTTGCCCGTATCCAAAACCAAACCACCGTCGAGGATCTCA
>DZBC01000143.1 GCA_022729835.1 Sulfuricurvum sp.
AATCCAAACACAGAAAATATCTCTCTCCAAGTGGCCGGATGCGCCGTTATATGCACATGTCTTCACACTTGCCGGCATAACAGAGCAGACTTCAGGGCTGAAACCGTTTCAAAACAGGCTACTGGAGCTACTGGGCAGCAAGTTTGTCGGGTATTATCGCAGGGGAAAGTTAAAATGTTGAAATGGTGTGCTGAAAGTGGGATAGATGTTGCCGTACTTGAGGGTTCTGCGCCAGAAATTCCCGTAGCTCAATATCTACACAAACTTCGGTGAAGGCTACCGGCTGATTCTGGCACAGTAGACCTATAGGCACTTTGATTGCGGATTGATCGCCTAAAGCGCGGCGATATAGCGGGCGAGGGCTTGGATCTCCTCTTGAGTCAGTGTTTTGACCTGAGCGCTCATGAGGGCCTTCATAGCTCCGCCATAAGTGCCGTTTTGATAGCCTATGATTGCATCAACGGTTTTTTGTGCTTCCCATCCTGCGATAACTTGGGATTTGCCCAGAGCGCTTTTTTCTGCGTTGAGTCCATGACAGGTGGCACACTTTTGGTAAAGTTCACTGGCGCTAAGCACCTTGGGTTCGCTTTCGCTAACTGGAATGATCTCTACGGTGGCGGAGGAGATCATCTGTGGCTCCAAGGGAGCAACACTAGCGGCTGAAGCGGGAGCGGCAGAGTGGGTTTGTGTGCTTTGTTCCACGCTTTTTTCGCCGCATCCCGAAAGTACAAGCAGTAGGGTGCAGGAGAGTATCAATGGTCTCATCGAGACTCCTTTTTTAAAAATGTCTGTGATTGTAACACAGTGAGCTTAGTGTGGGGTTGGGAGTTGCGATTGGCGCATCAGGCCAAACCAACCGTAAAGTTTACGGATCAGTACCATCAGCAATAATCCATCAAGCATGCTGGCGATAATGAAGGAGACATACTCCTCTTGAGAGATCATTTGATGTTCAAAAGCCAAAATAGCGATGACGACCATAAAAGTCAGTGGCATTGAATCGCTAAGCGCGAAGAGGATGGTTTGTTTGGTTTTGAGATAGCGTGTAAAGGTAAAAAAAGCCGCAATCAGACGGATAGAGATCATCACGGCAATAATAAAAAAGGCGTCGGAGAGGATGTCAAGACTCAGCATCTCCAGTTTAATCGTGGTGCCGATGTAGATAAAGAAAATAGGCACAAAAAAACCGAATCCAAATGAGGAGAGTTTTTCAATCAGCTCCTCTTTGTGGTGGAAATAGAGCTTGAGAAAGAGCCCGGCGGTGAAAGCGCCCAGCACCACATCGATTTTGAAATAGAGCATGACGGCCACCATGATAAAAAAGAGCGAGAGCGAAAAGCGGATATCTTGATCGAGGCGGTCATGGTCGGGAATGATGTACTTTTTGAATTCGGGAAACCACCAAAAAAAGATCGTAAAGAGCTTGAGCAGCACCAAGATGGTTCCTGAAACGGCTAAGATTGTCACAATAGAGAGAAAAAACTCTACGGTAAAGCCAAATGCCAGCCAGCCGCTAAAGACGGTGAGAATCATGATACTGACGATTTCGCCCAAGATGCCTACCGCGAGCGCAAGGTTGAGCCACGGCTCCTCTTTGCCAAACTCTTTGATCAGCATCATCACCATTCCCAGCGAGAAGATCGGCAAAGCGATGAAGTAAGCGATGTTGAGCTCAAAAAAGAGACACACTATACCGGCTATGACATAGCGTATGAGCAGATAGGCGACGACGTTGAGCGCGAGTTTTTGGCGGATCGCCTTGACCTGTTGAAAATTGATCTCAAGACCTGCTAAAAACATCAAGTATAAAAAGCCGAATTTGGAGACCAGCGCGAAGTTGGGATCGCTGTAGAGTAGCCCGAAAAAGCCCGCCAGCATCCCTAAGAAAATCTCGATGACGACGACCGAGATATGGGTCATTTTGGAGATCAGCGGCGAAAAGATAATAATCACACTGACGGTAAAAATAATAAGAAACTGCTCCAAAGGACTCACTTTCTAGTGAAATAGGCTCGTAGGGTAGCGCATCGTCTCTTAATTACATGTAAGGTTGTCAGCAGTGAAAGGTACTTCGGTTGCGTCCGCTCGCTTTGGCTTTGTAGAGGCAGCGGTCGGCTTGCAGCAAGAGCGCATCGAGCCCGCAATGGCGCGTATCGTCATAACGGGCGATGCCGGCGCTAACGTTTAGGCGTATCGTTTCGCCTTTGGAGGTGAGAAGTTTGATGGCAGAGGTCGCTTTGCGCACGGCTTCGACCGCCCGTATCGCCTCTTCATCGTTCGCAAAGGTATCGATCCAGACGAACTCTTCGCCGCCCAGCCGTGCGATCAGCGCACTTTGCGGGCTTTCTTGGCGCAACACATGTGCGAAGGCTTTGAGCGCTTCGTCTCCTGCGGCGTGACCGAAGGTGTCGTTGATGCGTTTGAAAAAATCGATATCGAGCATCACGGCATAGAGCGGATGCTCGTGCTGCTCTATGCGTGCAAGGGCGAGTTCGAAAAATTTGTGGCGGTTGTAGAGTCCGGTCATGGAGTCGTGCGAGGCGATGTATTCGAGATGCTCGATCGTCTTTTTGAGTCGCATGTGGGTGCGCACGCGCGCGAGCAGCTCTTTGGGGCGAAAGGGCTTGGTGACGTAATCGACTCCGCCCATGTCATAGGCATGTTCCAGCGAAGCTTCGTCGGTTTTTGCGGTGAGAAAGATGACCGGCAGATCGCTGTTTTGAGGATCGGCTTTGATCTGCGCGCAGACGTCATAGCCGTCGATGTCGGGGAGCATGATATCCAGTAAGATCAGATCGACTTTGTATCTGCCGACGTACTCCAGCGCTTCGGTGCCGCGCATCGCTACAAGCAGCGTATAGGGGCTTAGCAGCTCTAGCAAGATATCGACGTTGCTTTGGGTGTCCTCTACGATTAGGATCGTGGGCAGGTCGCACAGCGGCTCGGCGGCTTTGGATACGCTCTTTGGCGTGCTTGGTGCATCGGCATTTGGAGGGAGCAGTAGATCGATCTCGCTACAGACGCGTTCAAGTGCACGATACAGACGCGGTAAAAGGGTGTCGTCTGCGGTGGCGTCGATTTGAGAAGTGATGGCGTAGAGTTCGTGCGCCCCTATGTTGCCGCTTAGCCCTTTGAGGGTGTGGATGGTGTAGCGACGTTCGCGCTCATTGGCACCGTCAAGATTGAAACCGCGGTAATCGTCGTAAAACTGACGCAAAACGTTACGGTACACCTCTATGCTTCCGCCTAGATGCGATAATGCGGCATCGCAATCGAGTGTGGCAAAAGGGGGCAGACCGATTGGGTCTTTGGGGTGTGGCATCAATACGCTTTAGCTAAAAAGAGTTCCCAATAGTAATAAAGAGGCGTTGAGATTCGACTGAAAGGGCTTACATGTACGCCCTAAAGCGTACAGACGGGGTCGCTTTTGTAGCGGGAGAGTTCACGGCCTTTGGTATCGACGATATGTACCGCGCAGGCCAAACAAGGATCAAAGCTGTGTACTACGCGCAGTACCTCAAGGGGCATTTTGGGATCAGCCAAGCGAATGCCGATGAGCGCCTCTTCGTATGCGCCGCGCTGGTTGGCGGCATCTTTGGGAGAGGCGTTCCAAGTGGTAGGTACGACGGCTTGGTAGTTTTCGATTTTGGCATCTTTGATCTTCACAAAGTGCCCCAGTACACCACGTGGCACCTCATAAAGCCCACGCCCTTTGGCCTCTAGCGGCAAGCTTGCGAAGTCGTATTTGGTCCAGGTCTGCTCATCGTAGTATTTGATATTTTCGATCATGTCGCTGATGAAGCTAAAGATATGATCGCAGCAGATTTGTGCTTCAATGGCGCGCGCGGCGTTGCGGCCTATGGTGGTGGAGAAGTCGAGTAGTTCCATGCCTGTCGCGTCCATAAAGCGTTGCATGTAAGGCTTGATGATACGAGACTCCTTCAGATAGCCGATCAACATCCGTGAAAGTGGTCCTACCTCCATACTCACTCCGCCGTAGCGGGGTGCTTTTACCCAAGTGTACTTACCCTCAGTTTTGAGACTACCGTCTGCGTTGAGGTCGGTATAAAAAGGCTCTGTGAGCCCTTCGTATGGGCCTTTGGGCGCATCGTCTTTATACCACGATCGGCCTACCTCTTCGGTGATGTTGCGCTCATCAAATGGGAGTACATGTAAGAAGTCGTGGGCGTAGATGACGCCGCCTTCGAAGAGTTTCTCGCCATTGCCTAGACGATAGCCGCCGCAGGCCATGAAGTTGCCCATGGCACGTCCGTCGCCGCGTTTGATCTCGTCGCGGTAGGCGTCTGTGACCATTTTCATATCGGGGATGTAGGCGCGCTCGATAAAGTCGCGCGTCTCTTTGATAATAAACATAAAGTCATTGAGCCGCTGCGGGTTGAGCATGTCGGCCACGCTGGTCACCCCGCCGACGACCAGATTTTGCGGATGGGGGGTTTTGCCTGCAAAGATGGCGACAGCCTGTGAGAGTTCGCGTTGGATGCGCAGCGCTGTGAGGTAGTTTTTCATATGGAGTAGGTTTTGTTCCGGACTTAGCTTGTAGGCGCTGTGCCCCCAGTAGCCGTTGGCAAAAAGCCCCAAACGCCCGGCATTGACAAAGTTGGTGAGTTTGTCTTTGACCGCTTCGAGGTGTCCGCGTGAGCAGTGGTAGGGGTTGGGGTGGTATTTTTTGGCGACTTCTGCGGCCGCATGCGGATCGGCTGAGAGGGCAGAGACAACATCCACATAATCGAGCGAATGTAGATGGTAGTAATGCACGATATGGTCTTGCACAAAGAGCGAAAGGGTGACGAGGTTACGGATGATTTGGGCATTGTGCGGTGGGATGATCTTGTAGGCATCTTCGACGGCGCTGATGGAGGCGCGGTAGTGGACATTGGTGCAAACACCGCAGATGCGCTGTGCAATCAGCGCCGCATCACGCGGGTCTCGGCCTTTGAGGATGGTCTCGATACCGCGAAAGAGCTGTCCGCTGGCCCACGCCTCTTGCACGATTCCATCGTCGTCGATTTCGACTTCGATTCTTAGGTGTCCCTCAATACGGGTGATGGGGTCGATGACGATTTTCTGGCTCATTGGTGTTCCTCCGTTTCTACCATTCTATGATTGGCGAATTTATCAAAAGCGATTTTACCTGCGCCGCAAGCGAAGCAGCCATGACCTGCTTGTACAGGCCAACTGGTACCTTCATTGAATTTGACGAGTGAGCAGTTGAGGTCGGCGTAGGGGCCTTTGCAGCCCATCTTAAAGAGGCACCAACCTTGCTTGGCCCCCTCATCACCCCATTCGCGCACAAACTCTTCGAGTTCGTAGTGTCCGCGTCGTTCGCAGTTGTCGTGGATGCGGTAGCCATAGGCCCATTTGGGGCGGTTTTTTTCATCTAGTTCGGGCAGTTCGGCAAACATAATGTAGTGCAACAGGGTGCCGACGATGTTGATGGGGTTGACGGGACAGCCAGGGAGGTTGATGATGTCACTGCGGCCCAACGCTTCGGCGACGCCTACGGCCTGAGTGGGATTGGGCGCGGCAGCCACCACGCCGCCATCAAGTGCGCAGCTTCCGATAGAGAAGACGGCCGCCGCATCTTTGGCGCAGCGGGGTAGCAGCTCAAGGCCTGTTTCGCCTTTT